>QHVP01000520.1 GCA_003222295.1 Acidobacteriota bacterium
CGCCATCCGTGCCGCCGTCTCCAAGCCGGTTACGGGAACGGGCACGCTCCTCGTCGTGGACGACAACGAGCTCAATCGTGACATGCTCTCGCGCCGGCTCAAGTCGCGCGGCTACCAGGTGCTCACCGCGGACGACGGACCGCAGTGCCTGGCCATGGTCAAGGCGCAGCGCTTCGACCTCATCCTCCTCGACATCATGATGCCGGGCATGTCCGGGATCGAGGTGCTGAAGATCATCCGCGCCCGCTACACGGTGGCGGAGCTGCCGATCATCATGGCCACGGCCAAGGACACGGGCGTGGACGTGGTGGAGGGGCTGACCCTCGGCGCCAACGACTACGTGACCAAGCCCCTGGACTTCGCGGTCGTCCTCGCCCGCGTCGAGAGCCAGCTCTCCCTCAAGCGCTCGATGGAAGAGATCAAGCGCCTGGCCAACGAGCTGGAGAAGCGGAACCGTTTCATCAAGCACACCTTCGGCCGGTACCTGTCCGAGGAAGTCGTGGACCGCCTGCTGGAGACGGAAGAGGGGCTGGCCCTGGGCGGCGAGAAGCGCGAGGTCACGCTGCTCATGTCCGACCTGCGCGGCTTCACGGCCATGGCCGACCGCTACACGCCGGAGCAGGTGGTCCGCGTCCTCAACAACTACCTGGGAACGATGGCGGACCTGATCGTCGCCCACCAGGGCACCATCGACGAGTTCATCGGCGACGCCATCCTGGCCATCTTCGGCGCTCCCGAGCGGCGCGAGGACGACGCCGCGCGCGCCTGCGCCTGCGCCGCCGCCATGCAGGTCGCGATGAAGGAGGTGAACGCCTTCAATCGCCGGGAAGGGCTGCCCGAGGTCGACATGGGCATCGCCGTCAACACGGGCCAGGTGATCGTCGGCAACATCGGGTCGCAGACGCGCGCGAAGTACGGCGTGGTGGGATCGCACGTGAACCTCGCGGGGCGCATCGAAGGGTTCACGGTGGGCGGGCAGGTCCTCGTGTCCGCCTCCACCGCGGAACAGGCGGGGGCGGCCCTCGAGCTGGGCCAGCGCGTGACCTTCCAGGCCAAGGGATTCAAGGAGCCGATCGACGTCTACGACCTGGTCGGGGTCGGAGCGCCCTGGAACGCCCGCCTGCCGGTGCGCGACGATCACCTCGCCGCGTTGCGACCGGAGCTGCCGGTCACGGTGGCGGTGCTCGAAGGCAAGCAGATGAGCGACATCACGTTCGAAGGGACGCTGGTGCGCGCGTCCGACAACGCAGCCAGCCTGCGCGCGGGCCGCGCCCTGCGCGCGTTCACGAACCTGCGACTGCGCCTCAAGGGGGCGGACGGAGAAGCCCGGCCCGGCGACCTCTATGCGAAGGTCGCGTCCGGGGAGACGGGACCGGACGGCGGAGTGCTGGTGCGCTTCACCTCCGCCGCCCCCGAAGTGATGGACGCGCTGCGGCAGGCGCTGGCCGCGAGCGTCCCCACTCGATCCTGACCCCCCATCCGAGCCGCCGTCCGCGCCTCGGCTCGCCGACGCTGAGGCCGGGAATACCACCCGAATAAATAAAGATGCGCCCGGGGCGTACGTTTCGTGCCGCGTTTACGCGTAAGGGTCGAAGGGATACAGCCGCGACACGAGGAGAAGACCGGGCGGGGCCCGTGTCGTCGACTCGGCTCGCCGGGCTTGGCGCGCGATGCGACAAGGGGGCGATCAGGGAGAACGGCCGGCCACGGCGGTGACTCTCCGCCGCGCCCTGGGCCGGGCCAGCGCGCTCATCGCGGCCACGCTCGCCATCGTGGCCAGCGGCCTCGCGGAGGAGAAGCAGCCCGCCCCCACCGACCCGCTGCCCCTTTTGCGCGCGGCGGCCCCGCACGAGGTCGTGGCCCGCAACCTCCAGCGGCCGGTCGGCGTCGCGGTGGCGCCGGACGGCCGGGTGTTCTTCACGGAGCAGGACCGCGGCACCGTCTCCGAGGTCTCGGCCACGGGCGTCGTGCGCGTGCTGACGCGAGGCCTGAGACATCCCGCGGCCGTGGTCTGGGAGCATCCGAACCAGCTCCTTCTCGTCGCGGATGGACTCGAGCCCGGCGCGAAGCCGGGGAGCGACGACGATCGGACGGGGCCGCACGGACGTCGCGGGCTCGTCGCGCGCCTCGACCTCGGGTCGATGGCGTTCTCCGTGCTCGCGGAGGGGCTGAAGCACCCGCGCGGGCTGGCCCGCGCCGAGGACGGCACCGTGTACGTGTCCTCCGACGGCCTGCGCGGACCCGGCGATGCCGACGACTGGGACGAGCGAAACGGCGGGGGCAAGGACGAGCGCCGCGACGGGGACGAGGTCGAGCTCGAGCACGGGGTCGTCTTCCGCTGGACGCAAAGCCGCGGGCTCCAGCTCGTGGCGGAGGGCTTCAAGAAACCCGACGGGGTGCGGCCGCGCGCCGACGGCGCCATCCTCGTCGCCGCCGAGGGCTACCGAAGCAATCCCGGCCGCCGCCTCATCGGGTGCGTCTTCGCCATCGACGCCGGCGGAAGAGTGACGGTGACCGTCGCCGATGCCTGCAAGCAGCCCGGAGGTCTGGCCCTCGACGCGACGGGCGGCCTCTTCTTCGACGGTCAGCGCGACGCCGCGGCGGGACGGGACGACGATCGCGATCACGACCACGTCGGGGGCGCCTATCCGGGCTTCATCGACAAGCTGTCTCCGGGCGGCGTGCGCATCGGCTTCGCGACGGGGCTGGCCGAGCCCTCCGGCCTGACCGTGGGGGCAGGCGATCTCTTCGCCGCGGATGCCAAGGCGGGGCTCATCCTTCGCTTCCGCGCCCCGGAGCGACCGAAGGTCGACGTGCCGCCGGAGGTCGCCACGAACCAGGATCCGTTCGTGCTGCACGGGACGGCGACGCCCGGATCCGAGGTCATCGTGACGGGCGGCCGCGAGACCGCCACCGGCACGTCGTCGCGCGACGGAGCCTTCCAGGTGCCGGTCGCGCTCCGACACGACCAGGTCAACGCCTTGCTCGTGTCGGCGGTGGGCGCGGGTGGCATTGGCCTCGCCAGCGACCCGGTGCCGGTGAGGGTGATCCACGACGACGTGCCGCCGACGGTCACGCTCTCGATGGACCCTCCGGCCAACGCGGCGGGATGGCATCGCAGCGCAGTCCGGCTCTCCTACGTGTGCGCAGACACGCTGAGCGGCGTCGCCCTGTGTCCACACGCGATCTCGTTCATGACCGAAGGCGGTGGCCAGGCCGTCTCCGCCACCGCGCTCGACCGCGCGGGGAATTCCGTGACGCAGACGGTCGTCCTCAACATCGACATCACTCCTCCCGAGGTTCAGGCCCGCCCCTCGACGCCGCCCAACGCCGATGGCTGGAACAACGGCGACGTGACCGTCCTCTACGAGTGCAGCGACCGCCTCTCGGGCATCGCCACCTGTCCGGCCGCGCAGGTCGTCTCCGCGGAAGGAGCGGACCAGGCGGTCACGGGCGTGGCCGTCGACCGGGCCGGCAACACGGCGACGGCGGCCCTCCGCGTGAGTCTCGACAAGACGCCGCCGACGATCACGTCCGTGGCCAACCCGGCCGCGAACGCAGGCGGCTGGCACCGCTCCGACGTGACCGTGAGCTTCCAGTGCGCGGACAGCGGGTCGGGAGTCGCGGCCTGCTCGCCCGCCCAGGTGGTCCACTCCGAAGGCGCGGGCCAGGCGGTGTCCGGCAGCGCGACCGATCGCGCCGGCAATCGTGCGGCCACGACCCTGGCCGTCAATCTCGACCGCACGCCGCCCACGATCTCCGCGGCCGTCGCGCCGCCCGCCAACGCCGCCGGATGGCACCGCCAGCCGGCGGCGGTGACCTTCACCTGCGCCGACGCGCTCTCCGGCGTGGCCGATTGTCCGCCGCCCGTCACCGTCGGCGGCGAAGGAGCCAATCAGCCGGCGGCGGGCACGGTGAAGGACCGTGCGGGCAACGAGGCCACCGCCGCCGTCACCG
>QHVP01000521.1 GCA_003222295.1 Acidobacteriota bacterium
CGTAGTCCCGCAGCGCGGCCTGCGCCAACTCCACCTGGCCCGTGGCTTGGTATGCGCGACCCAGTTGCAGGCGCAAGCTGCCGTCGGCGTCCCTTTCCAGCGACTGCTTGAGGTGCGGGATTGCGTCCGCCGGTCGGCCCACGAGAGCATAGGCGCGTCCCAGCGCGCCCTGGGCGTGTGGAGCGCGTGGATCGGCGCGTACGGCTTTCTCGAGGAACGGAATGGCGCGGGCCGGCTGCTCGCGAGCGACCAGCACGTCGCCGAGCAGGAAGTTCGGCTCCGGGGCATCCGGGTCCGCCCGCACCACCTGCTCGAACACGCGCTGCGCCTCGGCCAGATCGTGGTTGAAGCGCAGGGTGACCCCCAGCTCCGTCAGGAGGCGGGGATCGCCCGGGGCCAGGGCGAGGGCCTTCCGCCACTGCTCCGCGGACTCGGCGTAACGCCGCTGGTGGCGGCTCGTCTCCGCCCGCCATTCGTAGGAGTGCACGGATGGAGGCAACGACGTGAGCCGGCCGAAGGCCTCCGCGGCCAGCTCGTTGTAGGCGCGGACGCGCCAATACGGCGCGTCGAGGGCCTTCGACGGCGCCACCGCGGCGAGGACATCGCGGTACTTCCTCGCCGCGAAGGCGCAGGCCAGGGTCTCGCGATTGCAGTCCGGGGCGCCCAGGCGGCGCTCCTTCTCCTGCTCGACCGCGGCCCAGTCGGCGTGGCCGGTCTCCTTGTAGATGCGAGCCAGCGCGGCGTGCAGGCCGCGCATGGTGGGAGCGCGCTCGGCCGCTTGGCGGTAGAGCTGGAAGGCCGCGACGCGCTGGCCCTCGTCCAGCCGTACTTCCGCGACGAGGGCGAGCGTGAGCGGAGACTCCGGGTCCCGCTCGAGGAGGTCGTGGAACGACCGCCCCGCCAGCTCCTCGTAGGTCTGCCCCAGGTTGAACCAGGCCGCGGGATCGGAGGGCGCGAGCTGCGTGAGCCGGCGCAGGTGCGGCTCGGCCTGGGCCTGGCGCTCCAGGCCCAACAGGGCCTCCGCGAGCATCGACCGTGCCTCGACGTTGTCGGGCTGCAGGCGGACCGCCTTCTGCAGAGGGGCGATGGCGGCCTCGCCGCGGCCCAGGCGGAGGTTGGCCGCGCCCAGGAAGAGGTTCGCGGGGAGCGAGCCCGGGTCGAGACGGAGCGCGGCCTCGAGCTGCGGGATCGCCTCCTGGTCCCTGCCCGAGAGATGGAGGGCCATCCCCAGGTTCACGAGGAGGCCGGCGTTGCCCGGTATCGCCCGGACCAGCTCGCGATAGGCGGCCGCCGCCTCCGCATAGCGGCCGGCGGCCATCAGCTCCTTGCCCGCGCGCGACCGCTCGGCGAGGGCGGGATCGGCGGGCCGCGCCGCCGCTTGTCCGGAGACCAGGATGAGGACGAGGACGGACGCGGTGAGCATCGATCATCGATCGTACCGCACGGTGCGATTGGTGCTCCAACGAGGCGCCGACGGCGATAGACTCAGCACGTTCACACGAAGGGAGGCCGGCCATGAAGAGGCGCGAGTTCGTCCAGGCGTCCGCGGCGGCGGCCGCGGGAATGGTGTTCGTCAAGGCGGGGTCGGTCTTCGGCGCTCCCGCGAGCGATGCGATTGCCCTGGGCATCATCGGGTGCGGCGGCCGCGGCAACGCCGTGGGCAAGGACCTGATGAACGCGGGCGCGCGCATCGTCGCCCTGCACGACCTCTTCGACGACCGGCTGGCCGAGACGAAGGACCGGTTCGACAAGCTGGCCGCGGAGAAGGGACTGCCCGCCATCGAGTCCTCGATGCTGTTCAAGGGGCCGGACGCGTACCACAAGCTCCTGGCTGCGCCCGTGGACGCCGTCCTCATCACGAGCCCGCCCTACTGGCACCCCGATCATTTCGAGGCCGCGGTCGCGGCCGGCCGGCACACCTATCTCGAGAAGCCGGTGGCCACGGACGTGCACGGCGCGGAGCGGATCGAGAAGACCGGACGCAAGGGCGTGGGCAAGGTCAGCATGGCGGTGGGGTTCCAGTCCCATTACGCGCCGCCCTACCAGGAGATGGTCCGGCGCATCCACGCGGGCGCCATCGGCGACCTCGTTTGCGCGCAGACCTACTACTACACGGACGACCTCAAGCGGAAGGCGACGCCCGGCATGTCCCCGGTGGAGGCGCGCGTGCGCAACTGGGTCTTCGACCGCGTGCTCTCCGGCGACATCCTGGTCGAGCAGAACATCCACGTCATCGACATCGTGAACTGGGTCATGAAGGGGCATCCCACCAGCGCCCTGGCCACCGGCGGCAAGAAGGCGCGAATGGACGTCGACTGCTGGGACCACTTCAACGTCAACTTCACCTACCCCGGCAACGTCCACGTCAGCTTCAACTCCACGCAGTTCAAGAGCAGCTACGACGCCAAG
>QHVP01000516.1 GCA_003222295.1 Acidobacteriota bacterium
CAGCCGTGCTAGATCGCGTGCCAGCCGCTCCTGGGCCGGCATCATGAGCGCGCAATGGAAGGGCGCGGACACGGGCAGGCGGAGGGCGCGCCTGGCCCCTGCCTTCTTGCACAGCTCGGACGCGCGATCGACCGCGGCCGCGTGCCCCGCGATGACCACCTGGCCCGGCGAGTTGACGTTCGCCGGCGACACGACCTGGCCCTGCGCGGCTTCTCCGCACGCCTGCTCGATGGCGGCCAGGTCCAGGGCCAGGATGGCGGCCATGGCGCCTTCCCCCACGGGCACCGCCTCCTGCATGTACTCGCCGCGGCGGCGCACGGCGACGACGGCGTCGCGCAGCGACAGGACGCCGGCGGTGACGATTGCCGAGTACTCGCCGAGGCTGTGCCCGGCGACCCAATCCGGCCGGATGCCGCGCGCGGCCAGGGCCTGCGCCGCGGCCACGCTGGTGGCGAGGATCGCGGGCTGCGTGTTGGCGGTGAGCTGCAGCTCCGTCTCCGGCCCTTCGAAGCAGAGCCGGGAAAGGGGGAAGCCCAGCGCGCCGTCGGCCTCCTCGAACACGGCGCGGCTCTCCGGGACGGCGTCGTGGAAACGGCGCCCCATTCCAACCTTCTGCGATCCCTGGCCGGGGAAGACGAACGCGACCGCCATCAGCTCTTCGTCTCCGCGGCTTTCTCCTTGCGATGTCCCAGGGCGCGCAGCTCGGCCTCGATCCGCTCGTTCACGCCGCTGGTGAAGAAGTCGGCCGCGGTGCGGATGCCGTGCTTGATGGCGAGCGCGTTGGAGCGCCCGTGGCCGATCACGCAACAGCCCTTGACGCCGAGGAGGGGCGCCCCGCCGTACTCCGAGGGGTCGATGCGATGGCGCACGGCGTTGAACGCGCCCTTGGAGAGGAACGCCCCCACCTTGCGCACGTTCTTGCGCTGGATCTCCTCCTTGATGAGGCGCATGAGGGTGTCGGCCAGGGTCTCGCTGGCCTTCAGGACCACGTTTCCGGTGAACCCGTCCATCACGATGACGTCCACCCGGCCCGTGAAGATGTCGCCGCCTTCGACGTTGCCGATGAAGTTCAGCGACGAGCCCTTGAGGGCCTCGTGGACCTCCTTGGTGAGCTGGTTCCCCTTGGTCTCCTCCTCGCCCATGCTCATGAGGCCCACGCGTGGATTGGGCGTGTGGAAGACCTGGCGCGTGTAGACTTTCCCCATCACCGCGAACTCTTCGAGGTTGCGGGCATTGCAGTTCGCGTTGGCCCCGACGTCGATGAGCACGGTGCGGCCCGAAGGATGGGGCAGGGCGGCGGCCAGGGCCGGCCGATCCACCTCTTCCAACGTGCCCAGCACGAGCTTGGCGATGGTCCAGCAGGCGGCGGTGTTGCCGGCGGAGAAGAACGCATCCGCCGCTCCGTCGCGCACCTGCCCGACGGCGACGGTGATGGAGGAGCGCTTCTTGAGGGTGGCCCGCGTGACCTTCTCCCCCATTCCCACCGCTTCCGCGGCGTCGACGACCTGGATGGGCGCATCGCCGGCCTGGGCCCGGCGCAACTCCTCCGCGACCACGCCCTGCGGTCCCACCAGCACCACCTGGAGGTTGAACTCGCGGCAGGCGGCGACCGCGCCTTCGACCACGACGCGCGGTCCGAGATCGCCCCCCATCGCGTCCACCGCGACCCGCGGCAAGCGCCCGGACGGCGGCACCTTCGTTGCCTTTGCTTCGGTCAGCGGCTTCCCCGCGCCCCTAGACCTCTTCCACTCCGATGACTTGCTTGCCCTTGTAGTACCCGCACTTCGGGCAGACCCGGTGCGAGAGCTTGGGCTCGTGGCAGTTCGGACAGAGGGCCAGTCCGGGCGCCTTGAGGTGATCGTGGGCGCGACGGCTGCCCGTACGGGCCTTGGAATGACGGCGTTTGGGATTCGGCATGAACGGTTCTCCTCAGCGGGGCGCGCCGGCCTCCAGCGCCGGGCCCCCTGTTCAATGGCGTGCGGGGAACGGCTACGAGGATCCCTTGTCGAAAATCTTGCGGAGGGGTGCGAGCCGCTCGTCCTCCACCGTCTCCGTGGGCTGGCAATCGCAGCTTCCGGTGTTGCGGTTCACCCCGCAGGAGGGGCACAGCCCGCGGCAGTCCTCACCGCAGAGGCGACGCAACGGCAGCGCCAGGTGCATCTGCTCGCGCACCATCTCGCCCAGGTCGATGCGGTCATGGTCGTAGTAGGCGACGACCATGTCGCGGTCCGAGAGCTCGACCTCCTGCTCCTCCTCGTCGGGATCGGGCTGAGCCCCGCGCGGCATGAAGAACAGGTCGAGGTCCTCGTCGAGCTCTTTCACGAAAGGTTCCAGTCCGCGCCCGCAAAGGAGGCCCAGCCGCGCCTGCAGCCGGCCCCGGAAATGGATGGCCTTGTCTTCGCCCTTTTCGATCCGCCCCACCAGACGGCCGCCCTCGAGGGTGAACTCCTCTTCGCCCTCCAGGTGAACTGCTCCCGGATCCAGGGGGACATCGATCGGCTTCCCCTCGGCAGAAAGGTCCCTTATAGATAAGACGAGCATGCTCTGCGTAGTGCTCAAACCGTCAATTCTACGGCTTTGCCCTGAATTGTCAAGGGTTTGGGGGAAGCGCGAGGCGTGCCGCGTCCGCCTCACAGCTCCTCCAGGAAGGAGGTGCCGGCGGCGAGAGGAGGCAGCTCGAAGTTCTGGGCCAGGGTGGCGCCGAGGTCGGCAAAGGTGGCACGCACTCCCAGCTCGCGGCCCGGCCGCACGCGCGCCCCGTGGACGAGCAGGGGGACGTTCTCCCGGGTGTGGTCGGTCGAGACGTCGGCCGGATCGCATCCGTGATCGGCGGTCAGGATGAAGACGTCGTCCTCGCGCATGCGCTCGAGCACGTCGGGAATGCGCGCGTCGAGCAGCTCCAGGTTCGCGGCGTAGCCCGGCACGTCGTTGCGGTGGCCGTAGAGCGTGTCGAAATCGACGAGGTTCGTGAAGATGAGCCCGCGCTCCGTCTCCTCCATCGCCTTGACCGTCTGGTCGATGCCGTCCGAGTCGGACGTCGTGTGCACGGCCCCCGAGATCCCCCGCCCGGTGAAGATGTCCTCGATCTTCCCGACCCCGAAGACCGGCCAGCCGGCGCCGGCCAGGCGGTCCAGCAGCGTCTCCCCGGCCGGCGGCACCGGAAAGTCGCGGCGGTTCGGCGTCCGCTTGAAGTTCTCGCGCGTCGTGCCCACGAAGGGCCGCGCGATGACGCGGCAAACCCCGTACTGCAGGCAGGCGATCTCGTAACCGATGCGGCAGATCCGGTAGAGCTCGTCGGGGGGGATGACCTCTTCGTGGGCGGCGACCTGGAACACGCTGTCCCCGGACGTGTAGAGGATCGGCGAGCTCGTGCGCAGGTGCTCCTCCCCCAGCTCCTTGAGGATCTCCGTCCCGGAGGCCGACTTGTTGCCCAGGACCTTGCGGCCGATGCGCTCCTCGAACATGCGCACGGCGTCGAGCGGGAACCCTCCGGAGTAGACCTTGAACGCGGTGCGCGTCACGAGGCCGGCCATCTCCCAGTGCCCGGTGGCCGTGTCCTTGCCCGCGCTCTTCTCCGCCATCTTTCCCCAGGCGCCTTCCGGGCGCGGGTGCCGCGCCCCGTCATAGGTCGGGGTCAGGTTCCCGAGCCCGAGCTCCTTGAGATGCGGGATCCGCACCTCTCGTGAGGCCAGCACATGGCCGAGGGTGTCGCTGCCCTGGTCGCCGAAGGCCGCGGCGTCCGGGGCTTCGCCCACTCCGAGCCCGTCGCACACGACGACGATGGCGCGCCCGAACCGGCGCATCAGCCGAGCCACTCCAGGATCGCCACGCGCGCGTCCGCCGCTTCCCGGAACCAGCGCACGTCTTCCTGATGACGGAACCACGTCATCTGGCGCTTCGCGTAGCGCATCGTTCGCGCGCAGCGGGCGCAACTCGGAGTCGAAACGCCCGAGCAGCTCCCGGGCCTCGGCGATCAGCCCGCCCTCGAACATCGCGCGCGTCCGTGCCTCCACCGCCGCGCGCAGCGCATCGCGCGGGGGGTCGAGTCCGACGACGAGCCAGCGGCGGCGATCGGCGACGGGAGCGTCCGCGCGATGGTGCGCGCTGAGGGTACGGCCGCTCGCGCGATACACCTCGAGAGCGCGGATGACGCGCAGCCGATCGTTCACCTCGATGCGCGCCGCCGCGTCGGGGTCCACCCGCGCGAGCAGGCGATGGAGGCGAGCGTCCCCGTGCCGCCGGGCCATCGCCTCCAGCCGGTGCCGCAGGTCCGGGTCCCGTGACGGGCCCACGAACAGCCCGCGCCGCAACGCGCGCAGGTAGAGGCCCGTGCCCCCGGCCACCACGGGCAGGCACCCGCGGGCGGTGATGTCGTCGATGGCCAGGCGGGCACGGCGCGCGTAGTCGGCGGCGGAGAAGTCCTGATCCGGCTCGACGACGTCCAGCAGATGGTGCGGGACCATCGCTCGCTCGTCGGCGGTGGCCTTGGCGCTGCCGACGTCGAGGCCGCGGTAGACCTGAAGGCTGTCGCAGGAGACGATCTCGCCCCCGCGCTCGCGCGCGACGGCCAGGGCGAGCGCGCTCTTGCCGGAAGCGGTGGGCCCGACGATGGCGACTACGGGCGGAGCCGCCACCACCGCCACGCCGTCCACAGGAGGATCACGAACAGCAGGATGGCCGCGCCGCGGAGCTGCTGGCGCGTCAAGGAATGTCAGTGCTTGAGGGCTTTGACGATCGCGGCTTCATGCTCCGCGCCCAGCGTGCGCTTGATGGCGAGGAGCTCCGCGTAGAGGAGCTCGTTGAGGCCGTCCACGAGCAGGCCGCGCCGCTGCTCCTCCGGGAACTTGTTGAGGTTGCGCTCGATGACGGTGACGTCCAGGGTGCCGTCCTTCTGCAGCTTCACGCCTCCGAAGACGTCCTTGCGCCCGTCGCGCAGGGTGCCCAGGTACTTCTCGAGCACGTTCTCCGCGATGGGCCCGACCTCGCGCACCATGTACTTGAAGATGTGCTCGTACATCTGGTTGAAGGAGTCGAGCACGGAGTAGATGGTGTCGACGGGCACGAAGTCCTGGTCGAGGGTGATCACCTTCTTGCCCTTGACCCGCGCGACGCCCGTCGAGACCAGCCCGTAGAGCGTCTTCATCGTCTCGTTGTCGCCGATCTCGCTCTCGCGGCAGATGTCGAGCATGCTGCGTTCGCCGTCGATGAGCTTGAGGACGTGGACCTCGTAGGGCTCCAGCGCCGCCGGCACGTCGGAGGTCGCGCGCTCGAGGACGGAATCCCCTTCCGGATAGTGGGCCTGGACGCGTCCGCTCGCGTCGACCCGCCGCAAGCCGGCCAGGATGAGGTCCTGGATGTCGAGATCGACGGTGATGCGCTCCTTCTCCGGCAGGCTCGATTCCTCGAAATGGAACAGGCCCTCGTCCCACTGGAAGACGGTGTAGACGATCTCCTTCACCTGGAACTGCACGCCCTCCCAGAGGTCCTTGGGGCTGAGGGCGCCCATCTCGACCAGCACCTTGCCCTGCCGCTTGCCCTTGGTGATGGCCTTGATCGAGGCCTCGTACTCCTCGACGGTGATCTTGCCTTCGCGGAGCAGGATCTCGCCGAGGCGGTCGTTGGGCAGGTTGGACGACGCGAAGACGACGCGGCCGTCCTTGAGGTAGAGGGCCTTGCGCGCCCCACCCGCCACCAGGGTGAGTATGCCGGTGGACTGCGTCAGGCGGAGATGCTGGAGGACTTCGGGCACGGGCAGCTCGGAGATCTGGCCCTTCAGGCCGCCCGGAACGACGAACGGCTCGAAGCGCTTCGGAAGAGTCGCTGCCATCAGAAGTTGGTGGTGACGACCGAGTGTACGGGAGGGTCGGCGGACCTGTCAAAGAAACGAAGACGGGTCAGTACTCTTTCCGCAGGCGGATACCGGTGTAGTAGTGCTGAAGGATGCGGTCGAACGTCGATCCGGCCTGGGCCATTCCGAAGCTGCCGACCTGGCAGAGGCCCACGCCGTGGCCCCATCCCTTGCCCGTGAACACGAAGCGCGTGACGTTGCCCGCGGCGTCCCGCTCGCGGTCGATCACGAACAGGTTCTCGCGCAGGCCCAGCCCCCAGCGGACGCGGAGGCCGTCCAGGACCAGCTCGCCGTCGCTGCCCACGATGGCCGCCTCGATGACGCGCCCGGAGACGCCGAACCGCTTCGGGACCACGTCCCGCACCTGTCCGACCGTCCCGTAGCGCGAGATGGCTTTCGAGACTTCGTCCGGGGTCATGCGCACTTCCCAGCGGTAGTACTTCGACGAGCGGTCCGCCGACGCTCCCAGGAGGCTCTGCTGGGCCTCCAGGAAGGTGATGCGGCCGCCCTGGGCCACGAACGTCACCTTGTCCCCCTCCGCCAGGTCCAGCTCCGACGTGCCCAGGCGCGCCCCGTCGAGCGAGCGGAACAGCCGTGCCGCGAGGTCGATGGGAAGCGAGGCCTCGCCCTTGTCGGTGCGCACGGTCAGACCTCCGCCGGCCATCCCGCGGAACTCGGCGGACACGAGACCGGGCGGAGCCGCGACCACCGCCGTGCGCCCGAGCATCTCGATGGCCTGGGCGCGGGTGATCGGCGCGTTGGGCCGCAGGGTGTTGTCGGGGAACGGCGTGAGGATTCCCTCCTGCATGAGGAGGGCGGCGGCCAGGACGTCGTGGCGGTCGGCCAGCTCCGCGCGGTCCTCGACGCTGAGCAGGTACTCGGGGTCGTCGGGGCTGAGGAGCCGCTGCGCCCGATCGTCCCAGCACATCGCGGAAACGAGGTGGCGCACGAACGTGCCGCGGCGGGTCAAGGGGCCCTCCACGGTCGAGGCGCAGGGCTTGCGCTTGAGGGAGAGCACCAGACGGCCGACCCAATCGCGCAGCTCCTCCTCGGTCGGCGCCGGCTTGAGGGCGGTCGAGGCATACATCTTTCCGGGGAGGACGTCGAGGCTGACCAGCAGCGCCGCCTCGCGGTTGAGGTCCGGCTGGTCGCCCAGGGCGCGGGGCGCGGCCGTGGTGTGGATGGTGGCCCAGGCCTCCCGCTCGGGCGCGCAGGAGACCCCGACCAGGTACGGCACGTCCTCGCCTTCGAAGATGTTGGCGCCGGTCTCGGTATGGCCGCCGCAGGTCGAGGTGTAGAGCGCGTTGATCAGCGCTCCCTGGTAGGAGGCGATCATGCCCCGCGTATCGTCCACCGCCTGCGTCGACATGGCCTTCTCGGTCGACTTGCCGCGGTAGACCTGACAGCTCGGGGTGGCGCAGATGTCGTAGCCATGGGCGGCGTACCCGCCACGGTTGCGCAGGACGTACGTGCGCGCGGCCACCGCCTGCGCCTTCAGCGCTTCGAGCTGCGGGAACGCGTCGGGCGAGAGCTCGTTGGGAACCACGCCCTTGAGGTAGTCCTCGAGATTGACGACGTTGACGACGGTCAGGCCCGACTCGCCGGGCCGCACCTCCATCACGCCGCGATAGGTCAGGCCGTCGGCGGACAGCGTATCGTCCGATCGAGACGGCACCACGCTCGCGGCGCTCAGCTCGTCGCCCGTCTCCAGCAGGCGCAGACGGCCGGGCGTGGGCTCACGCGGCTCTTCGGCGATCCACCCTCCCGAGACCCCGAGTTGCTGGAGCCGCGACGAGAGGGCCACCGCCTCGTCGCGGGTACGGGCGTCGCCGACGCGCACCTGCCACGTCCGCGTCTCTTCGCTCCAGCGGGAGAGGGCCTCCGTCTTGGCCATCTCGCGGACGCGCGCGGCCAGATCCTCGGCGCTGCGCTGGTCGGACAGGCTTCCCACCTGCACCCGGAACCGGCTGCCGGCGGCCATGGGCGCGACGGCCACGAAGGTGGCCCGCGGGAGCGGGACCTCGCGCGCGACGGGGCCTGCTTCGCGGACGATCAGGCCGGACTCCGCGGAGACGACCGCGCGCGTCACGTCCACGATGATCCCGACCCGGACGATCGGCCCGGGGACGTAGGCCTCGACCGGCAACGGTCCCCCGGTGGCGGAGACGGCCGCGGAACCCGCGGCCGGGCGGCGGCCGGCGTCGCCGATCCGCGGCGTGGGCACCGTCCGGCAGCTGGCGGCCAGCGCCATCGACGCCGCGATGGCGGCGGACAGCGCCACTGCCGCCGAGGGACGCTTCGGCAGCGCCCGCGCCGCGCGCGCCCGGCGGGCCGCCTCGCCGATTCCGAACACCGCGGGAGTCCTCAACCCTGTGGCCCCTCTCCGTAGAAGAACGAAACCTGGATCGTGACCCGGGGCGGCGCGAAGTCGGACGGCCCCGGTGGGAGGCGGAGGGGCCTCCCCACGGATCCGCCATCCGCGGCCTGGAGCTTCCGCAAGACCTCGGCCGGAGGCAGGAACACCGCCGGCCCTCGGAGAGTCGGCGCGGGCAGGGTTTCCCGTGCCACCGGGCGCGACGTCAGGGTTCGATCGATGAGAAGCATGATCAACGTCACATGTACGAATCCGGAGATGAGAAAGCCTAGACGCGGGCTGTTTTCCTCCAGACGACCCGGTTCCCTATCTCCAGCAGCGAACAATTAAACCTACCATGCAGTACGGCCCGGCAAGGTCATGGGCACGCAATTGAATGTGAAATCGGCCAAAGGTCGTGATTTTGCTATGAGTTGGCCTGACAAAAAATAGGGTGAAATCTACGGCTGCTCGGCGATCCGGGCGAGGATGACGTGGGCCAGGCGCAAGGCGCGAAGCCCGTCGGCTCCGCTGACGACGGGAGACCGGCGTGAGCTAGCGCACGCGACGAAGGCCGCGAGCTGCCGGCGAAGAGGCTCTTCGTCGGGGGCAGCCGTCTGTTCGACCTTGATCTCGGGGCCGGCGATCCCGTCCATCAGCCGGTAGACCTGGGCCTCGCGGCGGGCGAAATCGACCGAGATGTAGGTCCGTGGCGAGAACACCCGGAACTTGCGCACCTTTTCCGCCGAGACCCGGCTGGCGGTCAGGTTGGCGATCAGCCCGGACGCGAACCGCAGCCGGACGTTGGCGATGTCCACGCGGGCGGTCAGCACCGGCACCCCCACCGCATCGACCTGGACAGCCTCCGATCCGTCCAGGGTCAGCACGATGTCGAGGTCGTGGATCATCAGGTCCAGGACGACGTCGATGTCCAGGCTGCGCGGGGAGAACGAGCCGAGGCGGTGCACCTCGATGAAGCGTGGCCGGGAGACCGTCGCCTTCAAGACGTCCACGGCCGGGTTGAACCGCTCGATGTGGCCGACCTGGAGGACGGCGTTGCGGTCGGCGGCGACGCGAATGAGGTCCTCCGCCTCGGCGATGGTCGTGGTCATGGGCTTCTCGACCAGCACGTCCTTGCCGGCCTCCAGCAGCACGCGGGCGACCCGATGGTGGTCGACGGTCGGCACGGCGACGGAGACCGCATCCACCTCGTCCAGGAGGTCGCGGAGGTGCTCGAACACGCGTCCGCCGTGCCGTCCCACCACCTCCGCCGCCCGCGAGGGGTCGATGTCGTAGACCCCGGCCAGGCGCGCACCGGGCAGCGTCGCGTACACGCGTGCGTGATGCTGGCCGAGCGCGCCCACCCCCACCACGCCAACGCGGACACCGCCCGCGTGGGAAGGGATTCCGGCCATCAGCGGGAGGCCGGGGCCTCGAAGCCCCACACCGCGACGTCCGCGCGGTCGGCCTGGGCGAGGAGCTCGGCACGGTCCAGGAGCAGCGTCGCCCCCGCCTGCACCGCCAGCACGCGCGCCTGGGCCTCGCTCATCGCCGCCACCGTCCCCGGACCCACGACCGGCACGTCGAAGCGGACGTCCTGCCGGGGCTTCGCCACCTTCACCACGGTGCAACCGGCGCCGGCGATGCGCCCGGCCCGGCGGATCACCTCGTCCGTGCCTTCCATCGCCTCGACGGCCACCGCCGCCCGGTCCTTCACGACCACCGTCTGCCCGATGTCGAAGCCGGCCAGCGCGCGCGCGACCTCCCGCCCGTAATCGACGTCCTTGAGCTCATCCGCGGACGGCCGGCGCCGGGTCATGGCGCCCGCGGTCGCCATCTGGTCCTGGAGCAGCACGGTCGAGGAGAGCAGCGCGATGCCTTCCCGGCCCAGCGCGTCCGCCACCGCGCCGATCAGGCTGTCCGTGTTCTTGAGGGCCAGCCGCGCCAGCAGGGCCATCATCTTCAGGTCGGGGACGATGCCGGCGAAGATCTGCTTGTGCTTGACCTGCCCCGCCATCACCGCCTCCCGCACGCCGCCGCCCTTGAGGGCGTCGATGCAGCGTCCGAGCTGGCCGAGCGAGACCCAATGGATCTCGTCGACTTCGCCGGCGAGGGCGGGGTCCGTCTCTTCCTTGATGGCCACCGCCACCACCCGCCGCCCGGCCCGGCGGCCGGCCGCCGCCACCAGGAACGGGAAGCGGCCGTTGCCGGCGATGAGCCCCAGGGCGGATGGACCGGGGTGGGGCGCGCCGACCATCAGGCCTCGTCGGTGATGTTGTCGCGGCTGGCCCGCCGCAGGACGACGCCCCGCCGGGCGGAGCGGATGAACTCGACGAGCACGCGCACCTCCGGGATCATCGGCTCCGCCTCCAGACGCGCCAGGGCCTCGCTGGTGTTGAGACTGCTCTGCAGGAGGACTCGGTAGGCCTGGCGGATGGCGGCGATCACCTCGGGCGCGAACCCGCGGCGTTGCAGGCCCAGCGTGTTCACGCCGTAGATCCGGGCGCGGTTGCCCACCGTTTTCGAGTACGGCAGCACGTCCTTGGTCGCCACCGTGTACCCGCCCAGGAAGCCGTAGATGCCGACGCGGCAGAACTGGTGCACGGCGGAGAAGGCGCCGATGGTCACGTGGTCGGCGACGTCCACGTGCCCGGCCAGGGTGGCCCCGTTGGCGAAGATGGTGTGGCTGCCCACCCGGCAGTCGTGGGCGACGTGGGCATAGGCCATGAAGAGGTTGTCCGATCCGATCGAGGTCAGCCCTCCGCCGCCGCCCGTCCCGCGATTGAGGGTGACGAACTCGCGCACGACGTTGCGGTCGCCGATCTCGAGGCGGGTCGCCTCCCCGCGGTACTTGAGGTCCTGCGGCGCCAGCCCGACGGAGGCGAAGGGATAGATGTGGTTGTCGCGGCCCAGGGTGGTGTCGCCGTCGACCACGGCGTGGGCGTCGATGATCGTGCCCGGCCCGACCTTGACCTGCGGCCCGATCACCGCGTAGGCGCCCACGCGCACGCCCGCGGCCAGGCGCGCCCGCGCGTCCACGCGCGCCGTGGGGTCGATGGCCGGCGGATCGAGGGTCGCGATCTGCAGCAGGAGGGTGGCCTCGGCCACCCGGTGCTCGCCCACGCGTACCTCGCCTCGGACCCGGCAGAGCGCGCCGCGCCGGTGCAGGACGGTGACCTCGAGCCGCAGCTGGTCGCCGGGCACGGCCGGACGCCGGAACTTCGCGTCATCGATACCGACGAGGTGCACTTCGAGCCGTCGCGGGTCGGGAGCGTCCTGCAGGAGCCAAATGCCCGCGGCCTGGGCCAGCCCCTCCATCAGCAGGACTCCCGGCATCACCGGCGCTCCCGGGAAATGCCCTTCGAAGAACTCCTCGGAGCCGGTGACGTTCTTGATGGCGACGAGACGGCCGGTGGGGTCGTGCTCGAGCACGCGGTCCACGAGCACGAACGGATATTGGGTCGGGATCTGCCGTATCAGGCCCGCAATGTCGATGGAGGTGGCGTTCATGCCCGAGTCATTCTAGTGGACGGAGCGGCGTAGCCGCGAAAGGGACGGATGAGGCAGTGGCGCCTGACGGGCAAAGGAACAGCCCGAGGAACCCGCGCGTGCGCCACCTTGCGGGCGCACCACGCGGTGAGGCAGCCGACCAGCGAGCTCGGCGCCGCTGCGCGGCGCCGAGCGACGGGGGGTTTAAGGGGGGGAGTTCACTGCATCCGCGATGGGCAGTGAATTCCCCCCATTAGATCAACGACGTTGCAAGCCTGCCCACAGCAGACTGCCAACAGACCTGCTTACCCCTTGGGGCTCGGCGCCGGCTTGGGTGCGGCAGGCACGGGACCCGCCGGCTTCGCCGCCGGCGTCGCCGGCGCGGCCGCCGCGGCCGTCTTCGCCGCCTCGTCCGCCTTGGCGATGATCTCCTTCGAGATGTCGAAGGCCTGGTTCATGGTCAGCGCGACCTGGCTGGTCAGGAGGATGTCGATCCCCTTCTCGCGGGCCACCGCGTCGATGGCGGGCTTGATGCGCTGCTGGAACTCGGCGTTCATGGCCTGGGCCTGCTGCTCCGCCCGTTCCTTCATCCGCTGCAGGTCGGCCTGGCCGTCCTCGAGGAAGGCCTGGCGGTCGCGCTGACGCTTCACGATGTCCTGGCGCTTCTTGTCCGCGGCTTCCGGAGAGAGGACGCTGCCCTGCTTGTCCAGCTCGTCCTGGAGCGACTTGATGGCGGCGTCCATCTTCTGGAGCTCGCTCTGCTTCTTGGTGCCCTCGTTCTTGATCTCGTTCTCGAGGCCCTCGATCTTCGAGGCATAGCTCTTGCCGAGAACGCTCTCGGCCGAGATCTGCTGCATGTCGATGACGGCGATCTTGGGCATGCCGATCGGGCCACGCGCCGCGGGAGCGGTGCCCTGGGCGGGCGCGGGTGCCTGGGCCAGGGCGATTGCCGCCGATGCGCACAGAAGGGGCACGACGAGGAACGTCTTCTTCATTGCTTCTCTCTCTCCTTAGAACGTGGTGCCGACCGCGAACTTGAAGGTCGACTTCTGCTGGAATGAATCCCGGTTGGGATTGAAGGCGTAGATGAGCCGGAAGGGCACGTTGAGCACGGGCATGATGAACCGCAGCTCGACGCCCGTCGACGTGCGGAGCTGCTTGAGGTCGATCTTCTGCGCTTCCGAATAGGCCTGTCCGGCGTCGAAGAAGAGCAGCAGCCGCAGCGGCCCGCCGACGTCGAAATAGTACTCGGCGTTGAACAGCACGAACTTGTTGCCGCCCAGGGCGCGGCTCTGCCCGGTGGCGGGATCGGTCGCGACGGGGCCCACCGTCCGGATGTTGACGCCGCGGATCTGCGTCTCTCCCCCCAGGAAGAAGCGCTGGTAGATGGGCAGCCTCTGGGTGTTGCCGTACTCCTTGATGTAGGCGGCCTCCGCGCGGATGCCGAGGGCGGTCTTCTTGAGGTGGGGGATGTACCAGATGAACTCGGCGTCCGGCTTGAAGTAGTTGACCGATCCCCCCAGCGGACCGCCGGCAAACTGCGGCAGCTTCTTGCCGCTGCGCGGCGTGTACGGGTTGTCCACGGTGTTGTGGACGAAGGACGGGCTGATCGTGCTCTCCTTGCGCCGACCTTCCTCGCCGAAGAAGAAGGGGTCGAACACGGGCTGGGTGGGGTCGGTGCTGGTCGCGGGAGCGTTGGGATCGATGCCGAGCAGCGCGTTGAGGCCTTCGATGTTGATGATCTGGTACGAGTAGTTCGCGAAGACGCGATTGAACCCGCGGCGCCCGATGGGCAGCCCGGTCGTGAAGCTGACCCCGGAGCGGTCGTCGGTGTAGCCGACGACGTTCGTGAACGTCTCGTAGACGAGCTTCCTCTTGAAGATGTCGAAGCCGGCGGTGATCGGCCGGTCGAAGAGGTAGGGCTCGGTGATCGCGATCTGGTAGTTCTTGGTGCGCCGCCCGCTCTGCGCGGAGATCTGGAAGGTCTCGCCCAGCCCGAGGAAGTTCGCGGTCGAGAAGCTCGCGTTGATGAACGTGCCTTCGAGGCCGCTCACCCCGCCGCCGAAGGTGAACTGGTTGCGGTTCTGCTCCTCCACCTTGAAGGTGACGTCGATGCGGTCCTCCCCGATGCTGCTCGGTCCCAGCTCCGGCACTCCCTCCATGGGCTTGAAGTAGCCGAGCTGGTTGATGCGGCGGATGGAGAGCTTGAGCAGCTCGGTGTTGAAGACGTCGCCCTCGTTGATGTAGACCTCGCGCCGGATCACCTTGTCGCGGGTGGTGGTGTTGCCGGTGAAGGTGATCCTGCCCACGTAGTACTTCTTGTCCTCGTCCATGGCCAGGGCCCGTCCACTGGAAGTAACCCTGGGAGCCGTAGGCGTCGCGGAGCTTGTCGAAGCCCTTCTTGATCTTCGACTCCTTGTAGACGTCGCCCGTCTGCAGCTTGAAGATGGGCAGCACCAGCTCGGGCTTGAAGACGGTCATGCCCTCGAACTTCACCTCGCCGATGCGGTACTGGTCGCCTTCGCCCACCGGGATCTCGAGGCGGATCCCGCGGCTGGGCTTCTTGCCCCCCTTCTCGTCGATGTAGCTGACCTTGGGCGAGCCGACGGAGGCCGTGACGTAGCCGTGGTTCAGGTAGAAGTCCTCGAGCCGCTTCTGGTCGCCTTCCGGACCCGACCACTTCTCGGGCGTGTAGGTCGTCTTGCCGAGCAGCCACGTCATGTTCCAGAAGCCGCGCTGCTTGATCTTCTTCATCTGGTGGCGCAGCTTACCGTCGGAGAACTTCTCGTTGCCCACGAAGTCGATCTGCTTCACCCGCGCCTTGGGCCCTTCGTTGACCACGAAGGAGACCTGCATGCCCGATCCCCCCACGGGCTTGGCGTCATGGCGCACGGTGGCGAAGGGCCGGCCCTTCTCGGCCAGCATCTCCTTGAGGATGGTCTCGACGCGGCGCGCCTTGCCGAGGTCGTAGAAGGTATCGATCTTGAGGCCCGCCTCGCGCTTCTTGAGCTCGTCCTCGATGTTCGAGGTGGTCAGGGTCTTCCGCCGGTGGGCGAATCACGCGAGTCGATGAACAGGTCCTCGACGAACCCCGTGTCCCACAGCCGGCGGAAGTCCTCCTTCAGTCGGCGCTCGTCATAGCGGTTCCCCACCTTGGTGGAGATGTAGAAAAGGAACGTCTCCTTCTGCAGGAACTGGTTGTTGGAGATGTCGATCCGCTCCACGATCGGCGCGTTGGGATCGGCCTCTTCCTGGGCGGCAACAGGGGCGGGGAGGGCCAGCCAGGCCGCCGCCAGGGCGGCCATCGTCAGGATTCGCTTCGACGTGATCACGGTCTTCCCTGTCCCTTTGCTGGCGCTACGCGGAAAGCGCGCCGCCGCGGCCGTCCTGCCAGTAGAAGAGGGCGCCGTCCTGCACGCCCACCTCGATGGGCCGCTGCGGGCGGATGTGGCCGCGGATGAAGGCCTCGGAGAGCGCGTCCTCGATGTGGCGCTGGATGGCGCGGCGCAGCGGGCGCGCGCCGTAGGAGCGGTCGGAGAGCGTCTTCTGGAGGAGCCAGTCCACGCCCTCGTCCTTGATGCTGATGATGATCCCCTTCTCCTTGAGGTTCAGGTTGAGCTGATCCACGAGCAGGCGGGTGATGCGCTGGAGGTCGTCGTCGGTGAGGGCGTCGAAGATGATGATCTCGTCCACGCGGTTGATGAACTCGGGGTTGAAGGTGCGCTTCACCTCCCCCATCACCATCTCGTTCACGCGCTCGGCGGTGTCGCGCACGTCGTTGCTCGCGAACCCCATCCGCCCCTTCTTCTCGATGAAGCGGGCCCCGATGTTCGAGGTCATGATCAGGATGGTGTTCTTGAAGTCGATGGTGTTGCCGAGCCCGTCCGTGAGGTGCCCGTCCTCGAACACCTGCAGCAGGATGTTGAAGACGTCCGGGTGCGCCTTCTCGATCTCGTCGAGGAGGACGACGGAGTAGGGATTGCGCTTCACCCGCTCGGTGAGCTGCCCCCCCTCCTCGTGGCCCACGTAGCCGGGGGG
>QHVP01000517.1 GCA_003222295.1 Acidobacteriota bacterium
GGGAAGCGGTCGGGCGCAGCGAGGTCGAGCTGGATCTGGCCGAAGGGGCCACGGCCGAGGAGGCCTGGGAGCGCCTGGCCGGACAGCACCCGGGCCTGGCCGCGCGCCGCGCCCGCCTCACCGCCGCCGTCAATCGGATCTACGCCCCGTTCGACACCCCGCTCCGCGACGGCGACGAGCTCGTGTTCGTACCCCCGGTCAGCGGCGGCTGAAAGGGCGGCTCAGAGGACCCAGGCCAGGAGGCGGGTCGCGCCCATCTGCGCCGCTCCCCACGCCAGGTACAACCCGACGCAGAGGCCCACCGTGGCCGCGTGCCCGGCCATCACCATCAGCCCGTCCCCCTCGAGCAGACCGAGCGCGAGCATCAGGATCGCGGCCGCGGGGAAGAAATTGGACAGGGGCAGGGGAATGGGAAGGGCCAGGATCACCGCCGCGCAGCAGAGAGAGAGGCCGATGGCCGCGCGCGCGGGACCCGAGGTCACCGGACGCAGGCGGGGGCGAACGAGGCGGCCGCTGACCCGCCGCGCCCGCGCCATCGCCGCCGCGATCGTCTTGAGCGCGGGATAGGCGATCTCGCGGCGCTGCAGGAAGGCCGGCAGCGACGGCGTGCCGCCGCGCGCGAGCGCGAGCCCGGTCAAGGCCAGGAAGAAGCCGACGGGCGCGGACATGCCAAGGCTCGGGATGGGAAGGACGAAGGGGAAGGCCAGAAAGAGGAGCGCGAGCGCATAGCCGCGGTCTTCCATGGTGGACATCACGCGCGCGATGGGCAGCGCGCGTCCATCGGCGAGCGCCGTCAGATGGGCCAGATCGTCGGCCAGTCGGAGTCCGGCGGTCGAAGCGCCCGGGCTCCCGCGCATGGGGATGAGACGGGGCGGATGGGCCGGCGTTACGTGCCGGCCTCGGGCGAGGCGTCGCCGGGGCGGCCGTCCGCGTCCGGGAGGAGCCGGTAGCCGGCGCCGCGGACGGTCAGCAGGTGCCTGGGAAACCGGGGGTTGGGCTCCAGGTACCGGCGCAGGCGGACGATGAAGTTGTCGACCGCGCGCGTCTGGGTGTCGGCACTGACATTCCACACCTTCTCGAGGATCTCGCCTTTGGTCACCACGCGGCCGATGTTCTGCACGAGGAGCTTCAGGAGCATCGCCTCCAGGAGGGTGAGCGGGTGGACTTGCCCGCCCGTCCGGATCTGGAAGTTCTTGAAGTCGACGTGGGCCTGGCCGATCTGCGCCTTCTCGACGTCGCCGCCGTCGCCGCGTGCCCAGTCGCGGCGTCGGAGGAGGCCCTTGACACGCGCCAGCAGCACGGGCAGGTCGAAGGGCTTGGGCAGGTAGTCGTCGGCCCCCGCTTCCAGGCCGTGCACGACGTCGGAGGGCAGGCTCTTCGCGGTCAGCATCAGGATGGGAACGAAGTTGCCGGCCTTGCGCGTGCGATCGGCGACCGCGAAGCCGTCGATGCCGGGCAGCATGACGTCGAGGATCACGAGGTCGTAGCCAACGGCCGTCCCCGGGGCGAGGCGCGCGAGCGCCTCCGAGCCGTCGCCCACCACGTCGACCTCGTACCCTTCGAGCTCGAAGTTGAACTTCATGCCCTTGGCGAGGTTCTTCTCGTCCTCGACGATGAGCAGCCTAGCCATGGACGGGCGAAGGCTGATCGGCGGCGGGCTGATCGGCGGCGGTGCCTTCCATCACGCCGGGCAGTGTCACGGTGAAGGTGGAGCCCTTGTCGGGGCCCGCGCTGTCCGCGGAGACGGTGCCGCGATGGCCCTTGACCACCGACTTCACGATGAAGAGCCCCAGACCGGTGCCGGTGTGGCTGCGGCGCACTTCGCTTCCGATGCGGTAGAAGCGATTGAAGATGAAACGCAGGTGGGCCCGGCTCATGCCCACGCCGTGATCGCGGACGCGCAGGTGGGCTTGACCGTCGCCGTGGGCGCCGACTTCGACTTCCACCCGGGCCTCGCTGGGCTCCTTCGAGTACTTCACGGCGTTGTCGAGAAGGTTCACGATGGCCGTCTCCAGCGCCTCCGCGTCGCCGCGCAGCTGCAGGGAATCGGGCCCTTCGTAGGAGAAGGCCTCGGGCGGGAGCTGGTGCCTCGTCCGGGTCAGGTCGATCGAACGGCGCACGACCTTGGCCAGGTCGAGCGGCTGCGGATCGACGACCGGCCGGTCCGTGTACATGGCGGCGTTGAGGACGTTGTTGATGGTGGCGTGCAGGCGGTCCAGGTCCTGGCGCATCGTCCGATAGAACTCTTCCCGCCGGCTCTCCGGCAGCTCGCGCATCTGGAGCGTGTCCAGGTAGAGCTTGAGGGAGGCCACGGGCGTCTTCAGCTCGTGGGTGACGGCGCTGACGAAATTGCTCTGCCGCTCGTTGAGCCGCACCTCGCGGATCAGGAGGAGGACCATGAGAGTCAGGCCGCCGATGAGGAGCAGGAAGAGGAGGGTGCCCAGGAAGTAGATGACCCAGCGGAGGGTGCCCGCCTCGCGCGCGAGCCAGTCCGAGGCGGCCATGATCTGCCAGGCGACGGTGAGCGCGACCGCGAGCACGATCAGGCTGACGCCGATCGTGATGTGGATCCATTTCGGCCGCCGGGTCGAGGAGAGCTGGCTCCTCACGTTCATGTGGTCATTCTAGACCTCGGCCCGACCCTTCCCCCTCGGGCCCTAGAACAGCTTGTCCGCGTTCTTCACGATGCCGCCGAGCCGGGCGCGGCGCCAGAAGCGGCCGAAGCCCAGGAGCCGGAGCTGAGCGCCCAGGCGCGCCCAGAGCGACTTCGCGTGCAACGCGCGGTTGGCGGTGGACATGAGGCGATGGAACTCCGCGCCGTAGGGATACCACCACAGGTCGGCGCCGCCGCCCAGCTCCCGGCCCACGTACTTGACCTGCACCATCTCGCGGAGGCCGAGCAGGCCGTGCGTGCGCCCGATGCCGCTCTGCTTGACGCCCCCCCAGGGCGCGGTCGGCTCCCCGTAGCTGTAGACGCAATCGTTGATGGTCACCACACCCGCTTGCAGCTCCTGCTCCAGGCGGCGCGCCGTGTCCGCATCCCGGGTCCATCCGCTGGCCGTCAGCCCGTAATCGCTGTCGTTGGCCAGGTGGATCGCGTCGTCGATCGAGGGCACCGCCATGATGGGAAGGACGGGCCCGAACGTCTCCTCGCGCATGATCCGCATGGTGTGGTCGACACCGGTCAGGGCGGTCGGCGGGTAGAAGTACCCGGGACCGGTGGGGGCGACGCCGCCCACGGCCAGGTGGGCGCCGCGCGCGACCGCGTCGGCCACGTGTTCCTCCACGATTCTGCGCTGGCGCTCCATGGTCATCGGTCCGACGTCCACTTCGTCCGAGACCGGATCGCCCACGCGCAACCGGCGCGTCTCCGCGACGACCTTGGCCGTGAAGGCGTCCGCCACCTCCTGCTCGACGTACACGCGCTCCACGGACGCGCAGGTCTGGCCGGCGTTGACGAACGCTCCCCAGACGATGCCTCGGGCCGCGCGATCGAGGTCGGCGTCGCGGCAGACCACCGCCGCGTCCTTGCCCCCCAGCTCCAGCACCACCGGCGTCAGGTTCTTCGCCGCCGCCGCCATCACCTTCCGGCCCGTGGCCGCACTGCCGGTGAAGACGATCTTGGCGACTCGCGGGTCGTCGACGAGGGAGGCGGCGAGCCCATCGTCGACGGCGAGCACCCCAAGGACCCCCTCCGGGACGCCCGCCTTCTGGAAGAGGGCGCCGATCCGCAGTCCCACCAGGGTGGTGGCGGGCGCGGGCTTGAGGAGCACGGTGTTGCCGGCGATGAGCGCGGCGGCGACGTTCGTGAGGGAGATCGAGAAGGGATAGTTCCAGGGCGTGATGGCCAGGATCACGCCCAGGGGCGCGTAGACGAGGCGGGCGTCCTTGTGGGCGAGGAGGAGGGTGTGGCTTTCGACTACGTCGTCGCGCAGCAGCTCCTCGGCGTGGCGCACGAGATGGTCCAGCGCCTCCAGGGCCGGGAACACTTCGACGAGGTGCGCCTCCGCCGCCGGCTTGCCCTGCTCGCGCGCGATGAGCCGGGCGATCTCTTCCGCCTGTTCCAGGAGAAGGTCGTGAGCGCGCCGGAGGACCTGGCCGCGCTCGCGGAAGGTCCGGCGGCTCCAGGCCGGGAAGGCGCGGCGCGCGGCCTCGACCGCCTCCCCCGCCTGCGCGCCGTCGAGGAGCGTCGTCTCCGCGAAGGGACGGCCGGTCGCGGGACTGACGGCGGCACGGCGGCCCGCCCGGCCCTCGACCTCGCGGTTGGCGACCCAGGAATGGGCGCGCTCGAGGAGGTCGGGAGCGGCAGCCTCCGCGATGGCCATGGCCGCGATTCTAACTCCGCGCTTCCATCCGCCCACGCGGAGAAGAGACCGCTAGAATGAAGGCGTGGCCGACCAGGTGATGGGCGATCAGCGCGAGGTTCTCCACGAATCGAACGGGGCCTTCTACCGCGCGGTCGAGGAGCTCAACCTCGAGGCCATGGAGCGCCTGTGGCTCCACGAGCCGTGGGTGCGCTGCATCCATCCCGGGTGGGACCTGCTCGTGGGCTGGGACAAGGTCCGGCAGTCGTGGGAGCAGATCTTCTCCGGCACGCAATGGATCCGCGTCATCCCCACCAGCATCGACATCCAGGTCCTGGGCGAGGTCGGGCTGGTGGGCTGCGCGGAGAACATCACCGCCACCAGCGACGGCGACATCGGGGTGGCCGTCGCGCAGGCCACGAACCTGTTCCTCCGCACGGGCGAAGGCTGGCGCATGTTCCACCATCACTCGTCGCCCGCGCCGGTGCACGTCACGCAGCCTTTCAGCGGGACGGTGCAGTAGGAACAGAACAACGAAGAACAACAACGAACAGTCGACTCGGTTAACAGATTAGGGGTTGGGGCCAGGTCGGTCGGCCATCGACGAACGCGTCAACGGCTACCTCAAGTGCCCGATCTTCGATTGCAGATACGCCCGGCTTCGCTTGAACTCGGCCACGTCGCCCCTCTTCAGCGCCGCGACGGCCTCCGCCGCCCGCGTCGCTAGTTCCGGCTGCGCCAACTCGATCAGCTCCTGCCGGACCTGCTCCAGCTTTGCGCCGATGCTCTCCAGCGTCCCCACGTCGGTGGCATTGAGAGTCGACAACAAGACGTCGATGCGCGCGATGGCCGGCATGCGCGCGACCGTATCGCGCGCCGCGACGCCGTGTCAACATTGCGCCCGAAGGCCCTTCCGGGCGCGCGCGGGGCCGCGGGTATACTGACGACGGTATGCCGAAGAAGAGCAAATACCGGGTCGTCATCCTCGGGTCGGGACCGGCCGGCCTCACCGCCGCCCTCTACGCGTCGCGCGCGAACCTGGAGCCGCTGGTGGTCGATGGCGGCGGGGGCAGCGATCCCACCGATGTCCCCGGCGGCCAGCTCATGCTGACCACCGACGTCGACAACTACCCCGGCTTCCCCGAGGGCATCCTCGGGCCGGAGATGATGGACCGCTTCCGCCGCCAGGCCGAGCGCTTCGACACGGAGTTCACGAGCGGGAGCTTGAAGACGGTCGACCTTTCCCGCCGCCCCTTCGCGCTCGCCATCGACGAGGGCAAGGTGATCGCGGAGACGCTGATCAT
Source organism: Acidobacteriota bacterium (assembly GCA_003222295.1). Classification (GTDB taxonomy): domain Bacteria; phylum Acidobacteriota; class Vicinamibacteria; order Fen-336; family Fen-336; genus AA29. The sequence continues at coordinate 5,609 of QHVP01000517.1, forward strand.
CGCCACCGGCGCCCGGGCGCGCTGGCTGGGCCTGCCCGAGGAGCTGGAGTTCCGGACGCGCATCGGCGGCGTCTCCGCCTGCGCCACCTGCGACGCCTTCTTCTACAAGGGCAAGGACGTCCTCGTCGTCGGCGGTGGAGACACCGCGATGGAGGAGGCGACCTTCCTCACCAAGTTCGCGAAGCAGGTGACGGTCGTGCACCGTCGCGACACCTTGCGCGCGTCGAAGATCATGCAGGAGCGCGCCTTCAAGAACCCCAAGGTCGGGTTCCTCTGGGACAGCGCCATCGAGAAGATCCTCGGCAGCGCGGAGACCAAGGTGACGGGCGCGGTCGTGCGCAACCTGAGGACGGACAAGCTGAGCGAAGTCCCGGCCGGCGGCATCTTCATGGCCATCGGCCACGAGCCCAACACGGCGCCTTTCCGCGGCCAGCTCGAGATGGATGCGGGCGGCTACATCGTCACGGCGCCGCGGAGCACCGCCACCAGCGTGAGGGGCGTCTTCGCCGCGGGCGACGTACAGGACTCGCGCTACCGGCAGGCGGTGACGGCGGCGGGCAGCGGCTGCATGGCCGCCATCGACGCCGAGCGGTTCCTGGGCGAGCACGTCACCGAGGACTGGGATCCCGGCGACACGGAGGACGCGCGGCCGTCGTGAGCGCGACGCCGGCGCTCTCCGCGGGAGAGACGCCCGGCTTGCGCATCCTGTTCCTCGCCCCCCAGCCGTTCTTCGAGGTGCGTGGTACGCCCCTGGCCGTGCTGGCGATGGTGCGCGCGCTCGTCGCGGCCGGGCATCACGTCGAGCTGCTCACGCTCGCCCAGGGCGCCGAGGTGGACGTTCCGGGCCTCGACCATCGCCGCAGCCTGCGTTTGCCCGTCGGGCACGTCCGCCCCGGCGCCTCGCTGGCCAAGCTCGTTCTCGACGTGCCCTTCATGGCCCAGGCCGCCTGGCGGATGCTGGCCGGCCGCTTCGACGTCGTGCACGCCGTGGAGGAGGCCGCGCACCTGGCCGCGCCTCTCGCCCGTGTCCTTGGCCTGCCCCTGGTCGTGGACGTCGACTCGTCCATCCCCGACCAGCTCCGCGAGTCCGGCTTCGCGCGCCGCGGCCCCCTGCCCTGGGCGGCGGCCGCGCTCGAGCGGCACGCCTTGCGCCATGCCGCGGCCGTGATCACCGTGTGCACGAGCCTCACCGAAAGCGTCCGGGCGCGCGCGCCCGGCGCGGCCGTCTTCCAGATCGAGGACCCGCCGCTCGTCGACGCGACCGCGCCCGCCGCGGACGAAGTGGCGGGTTTGCGCGCCGCCCTGCCGCTCGATGCGCGTCCGGTCGTCCTCTACTCCGGCAACTTCGAGGAGTACCAGGGCGTGGACCTGCTGGTGGACGCGGCGGCCCTGGTTCCGGAAGCGCAGTTCGTGTTCATGGGCGGCCAGCCGGGCGAGATCGAGAGAGAGGGAGCCCGGGCCCAGGCCGCGGGCGCCGCCGATCGCTGCGTCTTCGTGGGAAGCCGTCCCCCCGGCGAGCTGCCCCGCTTCCTCGCTCTCGCCGACCTCGTCGCCTCGCCCCGGCGCCGGGGCGTCAACACCCCCTTCAAGGTCTACACCTATCTCGCCTCCGGCCGGCCGCTCCTGGCCACCCGCATCGTCAGCCACACGCAGGTCCTCGACGACACGAACGCCTGGCTGGTGGAGGCGACGGCGGACGCGCTGGCGTCCGGGATTCGGGCCGCGCTGCACGATCCCCGCGAGGCCGCGCGTCGCGCGGAGCAGGGACGGGCCCTGGTCGACCGCGAGTACAGCCCGGCTCGCTAAGCGCAGAAGGTCCGCGCCGCCTACGCGCACGTCGCGGCGGCGGGGCTTCAGCGCCGGCGCGCCGCCAGCATCCAGCGGTAGTACCAGTCCTCGCGATCGGGGCGCCGCTGCCCGTCCAGGGTGCGCCAGCGCTCCGTCCACGACAAGTGCGGGTCCAGCCATTCGTCCCAGCCGCCGCGCGCGGCGGGAGCGAGGGCCGGATGGAGCAGGACCTCGCTGAGCGTCCAGGGATCGCTGGAGAGGACGGGCACGACGCGGACGGCGGCGACCACGTGCCCGCCCAGCGGGACCGCGATGAGGTCGTGATCGAGCACGTACTGCGGATGGCCGTTCACCCAGCGCAAGTCCTCGCGCTCCCCACGGCGGCGCCGGCGGGCCACCGTCTCGAAGGTGATCCCGTCCGCGCTCACCTGGACGTCCATGCTCCGCGGCAGGCGCTCGGCGGAGGCGGAGGAGAAGAGCGTCACCGCGTCGAGCTCACGCGGCGCGGCCAGCGCGAACGTCGTGGGGTCGGTGGGGCTCGGCCGCACGAGCGTGGCGGGATCGCCGTCGCCGGCGGCACCGGCGGAGGCGAGCGCCTCCACCCCCGGCCCGAACGGGGGCACGAAACCGTCGTACACGATGGCGCGACCCGCCTCGTCGCGGCGCCAGCGGCCACCGGCGCGCGTGAGCGCCTCCTCGAACGCGCGCGGCGCCGGAAGGTCGGTGGGCACGTCGGGGGTGAGGACCCAGGCCACGTCCTTCGCGAAGCGCACCTCGTCGACGTAGGGCAGCGGGTAGTGGAGGAAGCGCTCGTTCCAGGGCTGCGAGGCCACGATGCGCTCGCCGGACTCGAAGGTCATCCGATAGGCCGGCCCATAGGACGCGTAGGCGTGGTGCACGTTGTGCGCCTCGAGCCGCGCGCGCACGGAGCGAGGGCCGGATGGAGCAGGACCTCGCTGAGCGTCCAGGGATCGCTGGAGAGGACGGGCACGACGCGGACGGCGGCGACCACGTGCCCGCCCAGCGGGACCGCGATGAGGTCGTGATCGAGCACGTACTGCGGATGGCCGTTCACCCAGCGCAAGTCCTCGCGCTCCCCACGGCGGCGCCGGCGGGCCACCGTCTCGAAGGTGATCCCGTCCGCGCTCACCTGGACGTCCATGCTCCGCGGCAGGCGCTCGGCGGAGGCGGAGGAGAAGAGCGTCACCGCGTCGAGCTCACGCGGCGCGGCCAGCGCGAACGTCGTGGGGTCGGTGGGACTCGGCCGCACGAGCGTGGCGGGATCGCCGTCGCCGGCGGCACCGGCGGAGGCGAGCGCCTCCACCCCCGGCCCGAACGGGGGCACGAAACCGTCGTACACGATGGCGCGACCCGCCTCGTCGCGGCGCCAGCGGCCACCGGCGCGCGTGAGCGCCTCCTCGAACGCGCGCGGCGCCGGAAGGTCGGTGGGCACGTCGGGGGTGAGGACCCAGGCCACGTCCTTCGCGAAGCGCACCTCGTCGAGGTAGGGCAGCGGGTAGTGGAGGAAGCGCACCGACGCCGCCGAGGACCGTAGCGGAAACGGGAAGGCGAGAAGGGCCAGACCGGCTGCCGCCAGCAGGAGTCTGCCCCGCGCGGCTCCCTCGTCGCCGGTGGAGGCGCGCCACGCGCGGCGAGCGGCGAGGACGAGGGCCAGCCCATACGCGATCATCACGGCGGCCGCGGCCAGCCCGGAGGCCTCCAGGACGTGCTCGGCGTCGTCCGCGACGAGCGGCACGTGCGTACCCAGGAGTCCTCCGACCGGTTCGTACAGCCGCGAAAGGGTGCCGCCCAGATGGGCGGCGATGCCGGCGCGGCGGCCGGAGACGCTGACCACCTCGAGCGCTTGCGGATCGGCGAGCGCGCGTCCCCACCAGGGCGCGCTGGCGAGGAGCAAAGCGGCGGCGGCCGGCCAGAGCACGGCGCGCCGCCCGTCCGCGTGGCGCCAGAGCCACCATCCGGCCGCGGCCACCGCGGTCGCGGTCATGAGGTGTGTCCAGAGCGCCAGGCCCGCGAGCCCGCCCCACAGGACGAGACCAGCGCGTCCGGCCGTGCCGCCCGCGAGCGGAGGGCCGAGCCTCAAGGCGAGCCCGAGCACGGCCGCGGCGAGGAGCAGGGCCGATGGGTACATCGGCGGCGGGAGCGCGGCCAGCAACAGGAAGTACGGCGAAGGGCAGGCCATCAGCACGGCCGCAGGCAGGGCCGCCCGAGGATCGAGCGACCGCGCCAGCGCGTAGGCGGCGGGGATGAGGCCGAGCCCGAGGAGGAAGTACACGAGGCGCAGGGTCGCGGTGTCCGGCCGCAGGAGCGCGAACAGCGGCACCGCGATCCAGGCTTCCACCGGTGAGCCGTAGGGCTGGCCCCACATGGTCGCGCTCCACGTGGGATGGCGCGCCATGAGGCCAATGATCGCTCCGTCGCCGTCGATGGGCATGCGCAGGGCCTCCGCCCAGAAGGGCCCACGGACGAACACCCCCACGAGGACGGCGAGGGGCAGCTCCCAGCGGCGTCCGGTCACGGGGCGGGGGCGTCCGCGCCCGGAGGGCCGCCCGTGTCCGTGAGCCCGAAGGCCGGGTGCTCGAGGTTGAGCCGGAAGCTCGGGATCAGGATCAGGGCCAGCACCGCCGCGACGGCGGCTGCGGCCGCGCGCGCCCGGCCGCTCATCCGCGCCAGCTCTCGCTGGCGCCACGCCGTCCATCCGACTCCCGCGATCAGGAACACCACCGGCATCACGGGCAGCCGGTAGCGCGCGAACCCGTGGGTCACGATGTGGATCAGGTTGTAGTAGGCGAGGAACGAGGCGAGCAGCACGGTGGGCCGCGACCAGCGCAGGCGCGTCACCCCCAGCGCGAACAGCGCGAGCACGGCAACGTACGGCACGAGCACCGCGAGCGCCACCGCCACCGCCATGGCGGACGGGACGGCGCCGTACGCGCCACGCTTGATGTGCACGAGGACGAGGCTATCCGCCTCCCAGAAGAGCGGCATCTCGTCGCGCAGCTTCTCGAAGATCCACCAGGGCTGGCGGTCGCGGATGGCCTGCAGGCCCATACGCATCGCGTAGTGGTACTGCGCGACGCGGCCCTGCACGGCGTCCACCATCTCGTACGTCGTGTCGCGCTCGATGAGCGCGTTCCCCTGGAAGAGGTTCTGGCCGCCCGCGGTGGAGACGGGCACGAAGGCGTGGAACACGGTCCAGTTGCGGCACGTCCAGGGCGCGACGACGAGCAGGGAGGCGACGAGGAAGGCGCCCCCCCGCGCGCGCCCTCCCGCCCGCGGGGGAAGGCCAGCCACAGGGCGGCGAGGGGGATGAAGTAGAGGACGGTCTCGCGCGTGAGGACTGCAACCCCCCAGAGCATGCCCGCCGCGGCCGCGCGCCCGAGCCCGTCCACCGCGTCCGCGGCCAGCAGCCGCTCGATCCCCCACCACAGCAGCACCATGAACACCGTCTCGGACCAGAAGTGCACGGAGAACCAGATGAGGTCGGGATACAGCGCGGTGACGACGGCCGCCCACCGACCCACGCGCGGTGAGAACGCGCGCGCGCCGGCCAGCCCGACGGCGGGCACGAGGAGAGCGCCGATCAGCGCTTGTGTCCAGCGCGCCGTCTCGAACGTGCCCGAGAGGCGGTAGAGCGCGGCGAGGAAATAGGGATAGACGGGCG
>QHVP01000518.1 GCA_003222295.1 Acidobacteriota bacterium
GCTCACCCTGGGCCTCGCCGCCGTCGTGGGCATCGGCGGGGCCACGATCGTCTGGAACCGCGTGCTCCGCCGCCAGGTCCAGTCCCGCACGCGGGAGCTGGCCCAGTCCCTGGCGGACAAGGAACGCCTGGCCGCGTCGCTCCAGGACCGCGAGCAGCAGCTCGAGGTGGCCCAGGGGATCGCGCACATCGGGAGCTGGGAATGGCCTCTGGGCGCGGATCGCGTGACCTGCTCTCCCGAGCTGTACGCGATCCTCGGCGTCGATCCCGAGGCCTTCGCCCACACCCGCGCCGCTTTCCTGGGGCTGGTCCATCCCGAGGACCGGCGGGTCCTGAGCGAGGCCGTCCGCCGCTCGGCGGAAGAAGGCCGGGCGCTCGACGTCGACCATCGCATCCAGCGCGCGGACGGCGTGGTGCGGCATCTGCACGTGCGCGCGCAGGCCATCGTGGGCGCGGACGGCCAGGTCCTGCGCCTGGCCGGCACGGCCCAGGACATCACCGAGCGCAAGCTCGGGGAGCTGGCCATCGAGAGCGAGCGCGAGCAGCTCCGCAGCATCGTGAGCCACGCCCCGGTGGCCATGGCCATCCTCGACCGCGACCTGCGCTACGTCGCGCACAGCGAGCGCTGGCTGATGTACTGGCGGCTGCGCGGGCAATCCCTGCTGGGGCGGCGCCACGACGAGCTGTTTCCCGGCCTGCCCGAGGCCTACCGCGACGCGCTGCGGCAGGCCCTCGAGGGGAAGGTGGTCACGCGGCGGGAAGACCCGTTCCCCCTCGCGGACGGCTCGAAGGTCTACATCCGCTGGACCATGCACCCCTGGCGGCACTCCGGCCGCCGCGTGGATGGCGTGGTGGTGGTGGTGCAGAACATCGACGTGCTGGTGCGGGCCCGCGAAGCGGCGCGCGCGGCCTCGCGGCTCAAGTCCGAGCTGCTGGCCAACATGAGCCACGAGATCCGGACGCCCCTCAACGGGGTGATGGGGATGACGCGGCTGCTCATCGACACGCGCCTCGACCGCCAGCAGCGCGAGTACGCGGAGATGATCCGGGACTCCGGCCGCGCCCTGCTCGACCTGATCAACGACATCCTGGATTTCTCGAAGATCGAGGCGGGACGGCTGGAGCTGGAAGCGATCGCGCTCGACCCCGTGGTCGTGATCGAGGATGCGGTGGCGGGGTTCGCCGAGCGCGCGGCCAGCAAGGGCCTCGAGCTCGCGGTCTCTGCGGATCCGAACGCCCCCCGGGCGCTGCGGGGAGATCCCGGGCGGATCGCCCAGATCCTCAACAACCTGCTCGCGAACGCCGTCAAGTTCACGGACCACGGCGAGGTCGTGGCGCGGGTGAGCGTGGCCGAGGAATGGGACGACGAGGTCGTGATCCAGTTCTCGGTGACCGACACCGGCATCGGCATCCCCGCGGAGAGCCTGTCCCGTCTGTTCCAGCCGTTCAGCCAGGGCGACAGCTCGACCACGCGGCGATTCGGGGGCACCGGGCTCGGCCTGGCCATCTCCCGCCGCCTCGCCGAGATGATGGGCGGCGGAATCGGGGTCGACACCGCCGCCGGCGGCGGGAGCGCGTTCTGGTTCACGGCGCGGCTGAAGCGGCAGGCGGAGGCCCACCCGCCCGTGGTGTCGCCGCCGCTGGCCGGACGGCTGGCCCTCCTGGCCTGTCCCAGCGAGACGGTCTCCGGGATCCTGTCGCGGCAGCTCGAGGCCGCGGGGATGATCGTCCGCACCGCCGCCGACCTGCGCCACGCCCGCGGCACGATCGAGGACGAGAGCAGCGACGACATCGACCTCGTGGTGGTGGACCAGGAATTGTCTGGCCTCGACCTGCCCGCATTCGTGCGCGAGGTGCGCGAGCGGTCGCGCGCGGCGCGGGTCGTTCTCCTGGTGCCGATCGGCACGCGCGCGACCATGGAGGGCGCGGACGCGCCCGACGCCGTGCTCATCAAGCCGGTGCGGCCCTCCGCGTTCGAGCCGAAGGTCATCGCCCTCCTGGCCGGAGAAGGGACAGTGACAGTTCCGGAACCGGCCGGTGGGCACGCGGTCGAGGTCCATCCCGATGCTCCACTGGTGCTCGTGGTCGAGGACAACGACATCAATCGCACGGTGGCCGTCCGTACGCTCGAACGCCTCGGATACCGGACGGCGGACGCCCGGAACGGGGTGGAGGCGGTGGAGAAGTTCACGCCCGAGACCTACGCCGCCGTGCTCATGGATTGCCAGATGCCGCTCATGGACGGCTACGAGGCCACGGCCCGGCTGCGGGCCGCGGAAGCGGGTCGCCGGCCCACGCCGATCCTGGCCATGACCGCGGGTGCGCTCGTCGGGGACCGCGAGCGCTGCCTGGCCGCGGGCATGGACGACTACATCGCGAAGCCGGTCGCCTTCGAGGACCTGGCCGCGGCCTTGCGGCGCTGGGTGCCGCGCGAGGACAGCGGGGAAGGGATGGCGGAGCCCTCACCCTCTGCGTCCGCCGGTCTCGACGCACGCGTCCTGGGACAGTTGCGTGCGCTCGACACCCCGGGGTCCGGCTTCTTCCACGGCGTGATCGGCCTCTTCCTGGCCACCGCTCCCGGCCGCCTGGATGCGCTGGCCGCGGCCGTGGGCAAGGCGGACGCGGAGGCCGTGCGCAGCCTGGCCCACGCCCTGCGCTCCACCTGCGGCAACGTCGGGGCCAAGACGATGCACGACCTGTGCGCCGCCCTCGAAGAGCGGGCGGAGCGGACGCCCGCGGAGCTCGAGACGGTCTTGCAGGCGCTCCTCGACGAGTATCGGCAGGTGCAGACCGCGCTGGAAGCGGAGCAGCGCCGGATGCGGCCGGCGGCGCCGCGCATCTCTTCGTGAGCGGCGCCGTCACCCGCGGGCAGGCGCGCTTCGCCGTGGCCCTGCTCTTCGGCGTCAACTTCCTCAACTACATCGACCGCTACGTCATCGCGGCCGTGCTGCCGCTGATCCAGCAGGAGTTCCGTCTCGACGACGCGCGCGCCGGATACGTGCTGTCGATGTTCGTGCTCGTCTACATGGCGGCGTCGCCTTTCACGGGAGTAATGGGGGATCGCTGGCCGCGCCGCTACCTCGTCGGGTCCGGCGTCCTCCTGTGGAGCGTCGCCACCATCGCCACCGGCTTCGCGAGCAGCTATCACCACCTGCTCCTTGCCCGATCGTTCATCGGCGTCGGGGAGGCGGGCTTCGGCGCGGTCTCGCCCACCATCATCAGCGACCTGTTCCCGAAGGAACGGCGCGGGCGCATGCTCGCCTTCTTCTTCGTCGCCATCCCGGTGGGCAGCGCGCTCGGCTACATCCTGGGCGGCGCGGTGGGGGCGCACCACGGGTGGCGCGCCGCCTGCTTCCTGGCCGGCGCACCCGGCATCGTCCTCGGCCTCCTCGCCTTCGGCATGGTGGAGCCGGCGCGCGGCCGGGGCGACGGCGTGGTCCGCGAGGAGCACCGGTTCGAGCTGCGCCCCGCGCTGGAGCTCCTGCGCAACCGGTCCTACGTGCTGACCATGTTCGGCATGTCCGGCATGACGTTTGCCCTGGGCGGCATGGCGAGCTGGATGCCGACGTTCCTCTCCCGCGTGAAGGGCCTGTCCCTGGACGCCGCCAACACGGGGTTCGGGGCCCTGACCGTCGGGGCCGGCCTCATCGGGACCTTCCTCGGCGGCTGGCTCGGCGACCGCCTGCTGCGGCGGACACAGAGCGCCTACCTCCTCGTCTCCGGGGTGGGGATGCTTCTGGCCATCCCGTTCGCGTACGTGGGCTTCACCGCCGCCCGGCCGGAGGTGTACCTGCCCGCGTTCTTCGTCGCGGAGGTGCTGGTCTTCCTCAACACGGGGCCGGCGAATGCCGTGTTCGTGAACGTCGCGCTGCCGGAGGTGCGGGCGACGGGCATCGCGATGTCGATCTTCGTCTACCACCTGCTCGGCGACGTGCCCTCGCCGATCCTGATCGGCAAGGCGTCGGTGTGGACGGGGAGCCTGCAGACGGCGCTCCTGCTCACGCTGGCGGCCATGGCCGTCTCGGGCGCGTTCTATCTCTCCGGTATGCGGACGCTGGGCCGGGACACGGCGCGCGTGCAGGAGATCCTGACCGAGAGGGAGGAGCGCCATGCGCCGGGTCTTCACGACGCTCATTGAGGCCCTCTTCCGGGTCCTCTTCACCTACGACTGCCTGGGCAAGGAGAACCTGCCCGCCAGCGGCCCCGCGGTGGTGGCCGCGAACCATCCGTCGTACCTCGATCCCGTGCTGCTCTCGCTCCAGGTGCGGCGGCCCATCCGGTTCATGGCCTGGGACGCCCTCTTTCGCGTCCCCCTCCTCGGCGCGTTGATCCGGACGTTCGGCGCGTTCCCCGTGGACACGCGCCGTGGCAAGGGGCGCGAGGCCTACGAGCGGGCCAAGGCCCTCGTCCTGTCGGGCGAAGTCGTGGGCTTGTTTCCGGAGGGCCACCGCTCGCGCACGGGCTGGATGGAGCCGCACCTGCGCGAGGGCGCGGCGCGCCTCAGCTGGGAGACGGGGGCGCTCCTCGTGCCCGCGACGATCGCCGGCGCCTATCGTGCCTGGCCGCACTTCCAGGCCCTCCCGCGCCCCGCCCGCATCCGCGTCCGCTATCACGAGGCCATCGATCCCGCTCCCTATCGCGGCCAGCCGGAGGAGGTCGCACTGCCCGCGCTCCTGGCCGAGCTGCAGCGGCGCGTGGATCGATCGCTGCAGCCCGGGGTCAAGGCCGACCTGCGCATGATGTTGCTCTACGCCGCGCCGGCGCCGCTGCCCCGCGCGCACGAGGTCGCGGCCGCGGCCCTGGTGGCGATCGTGCTGCTCCTGCACGGCCGCGGCCCCGTATCCCTCCTGCCGTCCGCCGCCTATCTCGGGTATCTCGGGCTGGACGGGCGCTTCGTGCCGCAGTCCCGGCTGGCGAAGTGGATTCGCAACGTGTCGCCGGTCGTATTCCTGCTCGCGAGCGGACCGGCGCTGCTGCGCGCGCTGGGGAGCCCGCCCGTCCCGGCCGGGGCCGCCCTCGTCGCGATCCTGGCCGGAGCCATCTACCCGTATGTCTACGTGCGGCGGAGGACGGCGATGACCTTCTTGCGCGGCATGGTGCTGGCCTTCGCCCTCGAAGGGGCGGCGCAGGGGCTCTGGCCTTCCCCGGCCGGGCCGCACGCCGCGCTGGCGTTGTATGCCGCCGCCTTCGCGATCGCGGCGCGCACGGTCTTCTGGCGTTATGCGGCCGCCATCCTCGTCCTCTACGCAATCGGAGTGCCCCTGCTCGTCGGGTGGTCCGTGGGCCTCTCGCTGCACCTGCTCGCCGGCCTGGTCGCGGCCACGCTCGCCCTCGCCTTTCCCTATCGCCTGCGCGCCGGCAACCTTTCGTCGGCGGTCAGCCTTGCGCGGCCCGAACCCATCGAGTAAACAGGGATCACCACATGAGTGACGAGGCGACGCGCCCGCCACGGGGCGGAGCGGTCGCGGAAACGCCCCTCCCGGCCGCTCCTGCCGCCGGCGGACGGCCGGCCCGGTCGCCCTTCCTCCGCTGGCTCCTGCAGGGCCTGTCCCCGGAAGGGACGCACCATCCGCATCCGACCTACCCGTGGTGGAAGGTGATGTGCCTGACCGGGGTCGACTACTTCTCGACCCTCGGCTATCAGCCCGGCATCGCGTTCCTCGCCGCCGGGCTGCTCTCGCCCCTCGCCACCCTCGTCCTGGTGCTGGTGACGCTGCTGGTGGCCTTGCCCATCTACAGCCAGGTCGCGTCGCACAGCCCGCACGGCCAGGGCAGCATCCTGATGCTCGAGGAGCTGCTGCCGCGATGGAAGGGGAAGGCGTTCGTGCTCGTCCTCCTCGGTTTCGCTTTCACCGATTTCATCATCACGATCACGCTCTCCGCCGCCGACGCCAGCGCCCACATCATCGAGAATCCGTTCGTGCCCGCCGCCGTCCGGCACCCGGTGGGCGTGACCCTCGTCCTGCTCGCCTTCCTGGGTGCGGTCTTCCTCAAGGGGTTCCGCGAAGCCATCGGCTTCGCGGTGCTCATCGTGGCCCTTTACCTCGGCCTCAACGTCGTGCTGCTGGCGCTCCTGGGCGCCGACGTCCTCCGTCATCCGGCCCTCCTGGGGAACTGGCGGCGGGCTCTCTCCGCCTCCTATCACTCGACCCCGAAGATGATCGGCCTGTCGTTGCTGCTTTTCCCGAGGCTCGCCCTCGGCCTGTCCGGATTCGAGACGGGGGTGGCGGTGATGCCCCTGGTGCGGGGCGCGCCCGGCGACGATGCCGAGCGGCCCGCCGGCCGGATCCGCGGCACGCGCAAGCTGCTGGCCACGGCCG
>QHVP01000519.1 GCA_003222295.1 Acidobacteriota bacterium
CATGGCCGGCCAGCTTACTGCACGTTCGGGGACAGGCGCTCTCGACGGTGATAGCCTCGTCGCTTCCGGAGGTGAGGGCATGAAGCGGCGCGAGCTGATCAAGGGAGCGGCGATGGTCGCATCGCTGCCCGTCACGCGGCTGGGGGCGGAAGGGGTGGATCCGGTCACGCCGGCGGCGGGCGACCGCTGGCGCGGGTTGATTGTCCTACGTCTCCATCAAGGACTTCCACCTGCCGCTCGACAGCACCACCGAGCAGCGCAAGGCGGTGGCCGCGCAGTTCAAGGCCGCGGGGATCACGCCCCTCAGCGTCGGCAACGTGACGATGAAGAACGATCCCGGCGACATCCGCCGCGCCTTCGAATACGCGCGCGACATCGGCGTGCCCACCATCGTCTGCAGCCCGGAGCCGGAGTCGATGAAGATCCTCGAAACCATGGTCAAGGAGTTCGACATCAAGATCGCCATCCACAACCACGGCCCGGAGGACAAGAAGTTTCCCTCGCCCTACGACGTGTGGACGGCTGTGCAGCCGTACGACAAGCGCGTCGGCCTCTGCATCGACGTGGGCCACACCGCGCGCGCGAAGGTCGATCCCGCGGAGGCCATCCGCAAGTGCCGCGAGCGGCTCTACGACTGCCACCTGAAGGACATCGACAGCACGGCGCCGGACGGAAAGACGATCGAGGGCGGCCGCGGCGTGCTCGACCTCAAGTCGATCTTCCGCGCCCTGCTCGACGTCCGCTATCCGTACCTGGCCAGCTTCGAGTACGAGAAGGACGAGAACGATCCCGTCCCCGGACTCTCCGAGACCATCGGGTACGCCAAGGGGATCGTGGCCGGGCTCGCTTGATGCAATGAGGCGACGGATCGGGGCCGCGGTCCCCGCCCTGGCCGGAGTCCCCGCGGCCGCGACCGCGCGGCCGCCCATCGTCGGGGTCGCGCACATCGCGTTCCACGTGAGCGACCTCGCCAAGGCCCGCGCCTTCTATGGCGGCCTGCTCGGCTACGAGGAGGTGTACCACCTCGGCGACGCCGCCCGGCCGCAGCGGGTCTGCTTCAAGATCAACGATCGGCAGCTCGTCTGCGTCCTGCCCGGCCTGCCGCCCGGCCAGGCCGACCGCCTGTCTCACGTCGCCTTCGAGACCACCGACGTGGCGGCGCTTCGTGCCTATCTCGAAGAGAAGGGCGTCAAGGCCAGCGAGGTGGGCACCGACGCCGGCGGCGACCGGTTCGTGCGCACGATGGACGCGGATGGTCATGCCGTCGGCTTCGTCCAGTACCAACCGGGATCGCTCGTGAGCGCGGCCAGGGGGACGCGGCTGGGCGCGCCGCGGATCTCGTCGCGCCTCCTCCACGTCGGCCTCACCGTCGCGGACGTGGCTGCCGCCGATCACCTGTACAAGGACGTCCTGGGCTTTTCCGAGATCTGGCGCGGCGGGCGCACCGACACCCAGACCGACTGGATCAACATGAAGGTGCCGGACGGCACCGACTACCTCGAGTACATGCTGGTCACGGGACCCGTCGACCGCGATCGTCTCGGTTCGGCGCACCACATGGCCCTCCTCGTCCCCGACATCCAGGCCGCGCTCGAGACCGTGCGCGCGCGGCCCGGCGGCCAGGATCCCAAGGCCGTGCGCACGCCCCAGGTCGGACGCAACAAGCGGTGGCAGCTCAACCTGTTCGACCCGGACGGCAGCCGCACCGAGCTGATGGAGCCGTTCACGATGCGGTGATGGACCTCCAGCCCCTCGTTCGCCACCGCGACTACCGGTGGCCGTTCGCCGCGCAGTTCGTGTCGTACATGGGCAGCATGGTCACCTACGTGGCCCTGCCCTACCAGGTGTACCGGTGCCCCTTCTCGTCACCGGGTTCATCGGCGGGGCGCTCGCGGACTGGATGGACGCTTCACGCGCTACGACGCACGGGGGCCCGCTCTAGCAGTCCTCAAGCGCGGCGTCAGCGAACGCGCCCGCGGGCGGCGACCTTCCAGGTGCCTTCCACCTTCCCCCGCCGGCCGTAGGCGATCTCGTCGTGCATGTTCACGGTCGCGCAGACGTGGCTCGGAATCGCCCACACCTTCTCCGCGATCTTCGCCGGCGCATCGATCCTCACGTACCCGTGCTCCTCGTTCATCTTGTGCATCGTCCATCCCGGGCGGTCCGGGAAGAGGCCGAAGGTGCCGGCGTTCACGGTGGCGTAGCTGGAGAAGGTCTTGCTGCCGCCGTCCACGAGGCACTGTCCGGGGACGGCCGTGCTGACCACCGTGACCAGGACGCGCAGCGCGCACTCCTCGGCGGTCGCGAGCTTGGTGGCGACGCAGCTCGCGTCGTTGAACACGTAGGTCCCGGGACGGATCTCGGTGGTGGCGGGGATCAGCGGGGTCTTGGCCGCGCCCGGGGTGGAGCCGCCCGACACGACGGGCACCTCGAACCCGGCCTCCTTCAGCGCGGCCAGATGCCGGTCCACGCTGACCCGGGCCTTCTTGAAGGCATCCTCGTCGAGCCACGAGGGCCAGTAGAAGAGCCCGCGGAATTCGCTGCACGCCTTTGCGATCGCCACCACCTGCTCCGGGGTGGCGACGCCGGCGCGCCCGACGCCGATGTCCACCTCGACCATGGCCCCCACCCCGGGCAGGCCGCGCGCGGCCTCGACGGAGTCGACGACGACGGTCACCCGGCGCTCCCGGGCCAGCGCCCGGAGCCGCGGCAGCTTCTGGGGCATGATCGGGTACGCGATCAGCACGTCGTCTCCGGGCAGCACTTCGGCCTCGCCGATCTTCGCCACCGTGATGCCGGCCGCACCCGCCGCGAGCTGCATGCGCGCGATCTCCGGGATCTTGTGCGTCTTGGTATGCGGCCGCAGCGTGACGCCCCAGCGCCGGCTCTGCTCCGCCATGCGGGCGATGTTGCGCTCGAGCGCGTCGAGGTCCACGTAGACGGCGGGCGTGTCGAGATCGAGAGCGTCCATCTTCGGAGGCTATGCCGCCCCTTCGCGTTCGGTCAAGCCGGCGGCGTGGCGCGCAGAATCACGGGTTCGAGCGCGAGACCGAGCGCGAGCAGCTCCCGGTCCGAGCCGGCCGGCCCGTCGAGCTCGATGCCGACGGGCAGGCCGTCTCGCGTCCGCCCTGCGCAGAGCACGAGCCCGGGAAGGCCCGCGCAGCTTGCGGGCGCGATGTTCCGCGACATCGCGGTCCGGAAAGGCACCTTCCTTCCGCCGATCTCGACCGCCTGTTCCTGGCCGATCGGCGTGGCGGGCACCAGCGTCGTGGGGTAGGCGATCGCGGCCACCGCCGTCTGGCGGAAATAGGCGCCGAAGGCCTCTTGCAGGGCGGGCCGATGTATGTCGCGGGCCGCCGCGTACTCCTCGTCCGAGATCCAGAGTCGCCCGCCGGGAAGCGCCCGTGCCTCGAGGTTCTCGCGCACGCTTTCGCTGGCCAGGGCCAGGAGCTGCGCGAGGGTCACGCCCGTCCCGAACTCCCGCAGGTAGGACACGATCGACGGCACCGAGTCGTGGTAGATGATCGGAAAGTTCGCGGCCTCCGTGAGCCGGGTCAGGCCGGGAACGTCCGCTTCCACGAGGGTCACGCCCGCATCCGCCAGCGTCTTCAGCGCTTCGTCCGCCACCCGCTCCACTTCCGGATCGAGATCCGGGAAGTAGTGGGCGCGCGAGAGGCCCAGGCGCACGCCCGTCGGATGGACAGGCTCCGGCGGCCGGAGGTCGCTGGCCACCACCGAGTCGAACAGGAGGAGGTCGGCCACCGTTCGTGCCTGGGGTCCCACGGTGTCGAACAGCGGGGCCCGCGGCATGACCCCGCGCGACGAATAACGTCCCGTGCTCGGCCGCAGTCCCGCGATGCCGCACAGGGCGGCGGGCACGCGGATGGAGCCGCAGGTGTCCTCGGCGACGCCGAGCGGAGCCATGCCGGTGGCGACGGCCACCGCGGTGCCGCCCGTGCTTCCCCCCGGGATCCGCGTGGGATCGTACGGATTCCTGACCGCGCCGAACGTGCCGTTCGTGCTGGTCCAACCGAGCGAGAGCTCGGCCAGGTTGGTCTTGCCGAGCACGATCGCGCCCGCGTCACGGAGCGCCCGCACGACCGGGGCATCGTCCTTCGGTCGGAAGTCGCGGAGGGCCGCCGTGCCCGAGGTCGTCGGATGGTCCGCGGTGTTCACGCTGTCCTTGATCGGGATGGGAAGGCCGTGCAAGGGTCCCAGCCATCCGCCCGCCGCGCGATGCCGGTCGGCCGCCCGCGCGGCCTCCATCACCTGCTCCGGGAAAAGGGAGATGAAGGCGTTGAGGTGCCCGAGGGCATCGGCGCGGGCCAGCAGCGCGGTCGCGTACTCCTCCGCCTTCAGCTCGCCCCGGCGCATGAGGGCAATGGCCTCGTGGGCGGAAAGGCGGAGGAGGCCGCTCATCATGCGCCGAGAGACGCTACGTCCCCCGCGGTGGCGCCGTCAACCGCGTGGTCTCCGCGCCGGAATTCCGGCGTTTTTCGTTCCGGAACGAAAACGCGGCCGTTCTGACACGCGCCCTCAGCGCCCGCTATCGCTCACCTCGAGAACGGTCCCGGCCGAACGGGCCGCGAACTCGGGCGCGTACATGGACTGCACCTCCGCCGGTCCGACGCGGAAGCGGCCCGCGGTGGCGGCCCGGATCCGGTAGCGGAACGTGTACTCGCCCGCGGGGAGCCATTCGAAGAAGAAGTTCTCGCCGCTGTCCCGCACCTCTTCGTAGAGGCCCAGGCCCGTCTGCCACTTGAACCCGGAGACGAGCGTGACCGGCTCGAAGCCGGCACCGCGGGGATCGCGCAGGTGGACGTACTCGGCCGCCTGCTTCGCGCGGAGCGAGAGCTGGACCTCGACCTCGTCGCCCGTGGCCAGGGCCGCGCCTTCCGCGATGGGTGCGAGGGTCCACGTCCCGGCCCGATTCTCGCGGCGGAAGTAGCTCCGCGATACGGCGAAGAGGTCCCCCGCCTCGCCGTCCGGCAAACGATCGGTGGCGTAATGCCAGGTCGCGGACGCGAAGAGCATCCCGGGCGTGGTCTTCTCCACCACGACCGCGGACGACCGCTCGGCGTCCACGCGTGACCCGGGGATCACGACCTGCGTGGCTGTGCCCGTGTAGGCGTCGGGCTCGAACACGAAGGACTGCGTCTGCGCGCCGACCTTGACCGTGGCGTCCTCCCGCACGCCGAGCTGGTTCTCCTGTCTGAGGTAGTGGGCGAGCGCGTAGAGGACTTCCGCCGTGCTGCGCGTCGAATCCCAGTGGTTGAGCTTCTTGTGCAGGAAGAGCCACTGCACGAGTCCCTCCCGCCGTGGGTCGCGTGGGGCCAGCTCCGCGAGCGTGCGCAGGGCGAAGGCATGTGTCTCGATGGTGTCGTTGTACCAGAGCCAGGCCCGGTCCTCCGGTGCCCACGACGTGCCCGTGTCGGCATCCGTCTTCGCGGAGTCCATCACGCTGTCCCAGACGAGGCGGGCGTCGGCCGGGCGGCCACGCCGCTGCAGCGTGAGGGCGAGGTAGCCCTTGAGGTACGGCGAGTGCTGCTTCCAGTGACGGAACGAGAAGTCGAGCATCTGCTTGCGCTCGGCCTCGGTGAAGACCCCGCCCGTCCAGGAGTCGTCGGGATAGCTCGTGAGCACGTAATCGAGGAAGGTCACGAACTCCCACCCGCAGTCGCACTTGATGCTGTCGCGGATCCACTCGTCGAGGTAATGGCGGTGGAGGTACGCGAACGCCTTCTTGGCCATGTCCTTCGGGATGTCCACGCCGAACTCGCGCGCCTTCGACATCCCGTAGACGGCGTACAGGGTCATGTAAGGCGAGGGCGGCCCGCCCGGCCACCAGGGAAAGGCGCCCAGGGATGTCTGGGCCTTGGCCAGCTTGGCCAGCGCCTCCTCGCGCGTGGCCTTGGCGATCTTCGGATCGAGGACCTTGATGAGGTCTTCCGGCTTCTCCTTGCCGCCCCTGGCCGCCACGACCCACGGCGTTTCCTCGAGCTGCATGCGCCGATTGGGGTCGCCGCGGTCCCATTGCTCGAGCCGCGTGTCCCTCTTGGCCATCTCCGCCGCCATCCTCGCGACCGCCGGGTAGCGGCCGAAGAGGCTGGAGAGGATGCCGGTGGACACGAACCGGTTCAGCGTCTGCTCCGTGCACTCGTAGGGATAGTTCACGAGGTACGGCAGCGCCTGCAGGACGCCGTAGAAGAGCTGCGCGTCGAGGGTCACCACGAGCTGTTCGGTCTGGCGGCTCGGATCGCCCGTCTGGGCGAGCGCGGGGAAGGTCAGGGTGCGGGAGGTCGCGCCCTTCACGGTCACGAACCGCGACTCCACGAGGTGCAGGCGCGAGGGCAGCACGGGGAGCGCGCGTTGCTCGCCATCGGAGTGGTCTCCGGCGCGGGCCACGACCTTGATCGCCACCGCGCCCAGCCGCTTGGGGGCCACGAGCGGCACGGTGACGCTCGCGCTTCCCGCCGTGGGGGCGGAGAAGGTCAGGGGCCGCGTCCGATCCACGCCGAACTCAGCTAGGAGGCTCTCGTGCGTATCCGGATCCTCGATCTCGAACGTGACCTCGCCGG
>QHVP01000522.1:0-557 GCA_003222295.1 Acidobacteriota bacterium
GACCTTGATGCCGTTGAGCACCGCGTCCGGCGAGGCCACCACGAACTTCCCCGTCGCGGTGTCGAAGTTGGACTGACGGTCGTCGATCTCGACCCAGGGTACGAAGAGGTCCCAGCGCAGCCCGAAGTTCAAGGTGAGCTTGTTCGAGGCACGCCAGTCGTCCTGCAGGTAGACGGCGTACTCCGGACGCTTCTCCGTGTAGGTCTCCGCGTCGAACAGGTTGCGCCGCTTGGCCGTCGCGTAGCCGAGGAGGAAGCTGGCGACGTCGAAGCCGGTGTTGGCGGCGGGCGTGCAGCCGCTGACGATGCCCGCGCAGCTGGAAGTCATGTTGTTGTTGAAGTCGAAGCGGCCCACGATCGTATCTGCGTTGAGGATCTCCCGTGAGCGCAGGGTGATGCTCCCTCCCACCTTCATGGCGTGCTTGCCCGAGACCTTGGTGAGGCTGTCGAAGACCTGGAAGTCGTTCTGGTTCGTGGTGAGCGGGACGTTCCCATTGGACCCGATGTTGCGCATGCCGTTCTGCTGGAACGTGATCTGGCTGAAGGCGGAGGTCACCT
>QHVP01000522.1:587-1184 GCA_003222295.1 Acidobacteriota bacterium
TGGGTATCGTTGAAGGCCAGGCCCTGGGCCTTGATGTTGCCGTCGCCCGCACCGAAGGTGGCACCCGCGTCTCCGTGCGGGAGCGTCGCGGGCAGGGAGCGATGGGTCTTCTGGAAGCTGTAGCGGACGAACGCCCGGTTGTTCGCGGAGACGTTGTGGTCGATCTTCGCGTCGAACTGGTTGTCCTGCCGCTCGAGCTGCGGGTTGATCACGTAGTTGTTGATGGTCTGCCCCGTCGAGGAGCGCGTGCCTGCGACGTTGGGCTCGGGGTAGAGCTGGCTGATGATGTTCCGCGACGCGGGATCGAACCGGTTCGACGGGATGATGTTCCCCGCGAACGGTGTGCCCGGATTGAGCGGGTCGTAGATCGTGCGATTGATCTCGGAGAAGTCGCCCGCGCGCATCTTCAGCGACGGCACCGTCGACACGTAGGTCTGCCCCTGGTTGATGCGCAGTCCCTGGTAGTCGATGAAGAAGAACGTGCGGTCCTTGACGATCGGACCGCCCAGGGTCGCCCCGAACTGGTGTTGCTTGAAGTCCGGCTTGGCGCGTCCGGCCCGGTTGTTGAAGAAGTTGTTGGCATCGAACCGGTCGTTC
>QHVP01000522.1:1207-7640 GCA_003222295.1 Acidobacteriota bacterium
ATCTGGATGTTGACCACGCCCCCCAGGGACTTCCCGAACTCGGCCGAGTACGTGCTGGTCTGCATCTTGAACTCGTCGAGCGCGTCGACGCTGGGGAAGATGACGACGGTTTGGAGCCATGTCTCGTTGTTGTCGACCCCGTCGAGCAGGTAGCTGTTGTCGCGTGGACGGTGGCCGTTGGCGACGAAGCCGGATCCCGCGCGCCAGGCCAGGGAGCCCGCGCCGTCGATGTTCGCGCCCGGTGGAGGACGGAGCACGCCCGGGATGGTGCGGGTGAGGCTGACGAAGTTGCGCCCGTTGAGGGGCAGCGCTTCGATCTGCTCGTTGGCGATGGTCGCCCCCAGCTCCGAGCTGTTGGTCTGGATGAGCGGAGTCTCGGCCTGGATGGTGACCGCTTCCGACATCTGGCCGATGTCGAGCTTCAGGTCCGCACGGACCTTCTGGTCGACGCCGAGGTGGACGTTGGCCAGGCTCACCTTCTTGAAGCCGCTGATCTCGCCCGTCACCGTGTAGGTCCCCGTCGGCATCAAGGGCGCGGTGTACTCGCCGTTCGAATCCGCGGTGACCGTCCGGGTGAAGCCGGTGTCCTGGTTCAAGAGAGTCACGTTCGCGCCGGGAAGGGCGCCACCACTCGCGTCACGTACCGTCCCCAGAATCGTTCCGGTCACGGCCTGGGCGGCGACCGGCGAGGGCATCAGGGCGAAGCCCAGCACCAGACCGACCGACAGGACCCGGAACAGACCAGACATTTCACTTCGAGTCTTCATCTGTCCTCCGAGCAGCTAACACGCGATCGCGGGAGCTCCCGCGCCTGGGGTTCGTCGCCGAGGGTGCGACGCTCTTGTCAGACCTATGCACCAGTGGGCCGAAAAAGTTGTGAAACATTACTCAGGGGTCACACGGCTTGTCAAGTCCCTTCTTCGGGCAGAGGCGAAAGGCCCGGACGCCCTATGGGGCCATCCCTTACGGACCACGCCGTCGCCTCCATGCTGGCGAGCCGACAACGTTGTCGGCTTTCTGGAGGGGGCATCGCATGAGTATCCAGCGGCCCGTGGTCATACCACTGGCCCTCTCCTGGCTTGCAGAGAGGCCCGGCGTCTCCGCTTTCCCCGGTTTCGGGCCTGGAGTCACGAGCTCCGCCGCGTCGGCCCTCCGACGGAACGGGCGGCTCTCGTACGCTTCCTAGTGGAATAGCCAGTCGGACCGTCGCCTAATGGGTTGTCGCAACAGTGGCGCCGCCCCTTCTACGGCACCGCCGCGGGCGTGCAGGCATCCATAATCCCGGGCCGTGCAGAATCCGCGAGAACGGAGTTACTTACCTGGCCCTGGCACCATCTTTTGGGTTGACACTCCCGAATCTTGGACCGATCATACGAGACCGATTTCCGTCGATCGCAATCACGAGGTATGACCAATAACTCGCCTGCGGTAGCAGGCACCGGCGGCGCGCCAGTCGACGATTCCCTGGCCGCCGAACGCGTCGTCACGCACATCGAGCGACTCATTCAGGCCGGCCAGCTCAAGCCTGGGGACCGCTTGCCGCCGGAACGGGAGCTCGCGCTTCAAATCAAGATCAGCCGTCCCTCCGTGCGCGCCGGTCTCCGCTGGCTCGCCGCCGTCGGGATCGTCGAGGCGCGGCACGGCGCGGGCAGCTTCATCACCTCGGGCCCCCCCAAGCTTTCGACCGGCCCCCTCAGCCTGATGGCGGCGCTCCACGGGTTCACGCGCGACGACATGTTCGACGCCCGGCGCGTACTCGAAGTGGCGGCGGCCGCCCTCGCCGCCGAGCGCGCGACCGGGGACAACCTCGCCACCATGTCCGAGGAAGTGGCGGGCATGTTCGCATCGCTGCAAGAGCCGCAAGCGTTCCTCGTCCACGACGTCCGATTCCACCAGGCCATCGCGGTCGCCTCGCACAGCCCGGTGCTGGCCGCGCTGGTCGAGCTCGTCTCCACCATGAACTACGAGCGGCGGCGCCTCACCGTCGAGCGCGCCCGCGACCTGAAGGAGTCCGCGGAGATGCACCGCCGCATCTACTCGGCCATCCGCGACCACGACGGCGACCGCGCACGGCGCGAGATGAGCGAGCACCTCGACCTTGCGCGCATGGCCCAGGCCTCGGAGGACGTCAACGAACAGCCCCCGCCCTCGGCCGCCCCCCCGGAGAACCGATGAAGATCACTGGAGTCCGCGTCCGCGACATCCGCTTCCCCACCTCGCGCAACCTCGACGGCTCGGACGCGCTGAACGTCGGCGACTACTCGGCCACCTACGTGATCGTCGAGACGGACGGCGGAGCCTCCGGACACGGCCTGACCTTCACCAACGGGCGCGGAAACGAGCTGACGGTGGCGGCCGTGCACGCCCTCCGCCACCACGTGATCGGGCTGACCCTGGACGAGATCAAGGCGGACATGCGCGGGCTGTATCGCAAGCTCACCGTCGATCCGCAGCTGCGCTGGCTGGGCCCCGAGAAAGGCATCCTGCACATGGCCACGGGCGCCCTGCTCAACGCGGTGTGGGACCTCTGGGCCAAGGCGGAGCGCAAGCCGCTCTGGAAGCTGCTGGTGGATCTCACGCCGGAGCAGCTCGTCTCCACCATCGACTTCAGCTATCTCTCCGACGCCCTCACCGCCGAGCAGGCGCTCGAGCTGCTGCGCAAGCAGCAGCCCACGCGTGCGGCGCGCGAGGCGGAGATGCGCGCGCAGGGCTACCCCGCCTACACGACCTCGACGGGCTGGCTCGGATATTCGGACGAGAAGGTGCGCCGTCTGTGCGAGGAGGCGGTGGCCGCGGGCTGGACGCATCTCAAGATGAAGGTCGGACAGGACCTCGAGATGAACCGGCGCCGGGCCGGGCTCATCCGCAGCATCATCGGCCCCAAGGGCAGGCTGATGATGGACGCGAACCAGTGCTGGGACGTGCCGGAAGCGATCCGGCAGATGCACAGCCTGGCCGAGTTCGATCCCTGGTGGATCGAGGAGCCCACTTCTCCCGACGACGTGCTGGGGCACGCCGCCATCGCGCGCGAAGTCGCCCCCATCCGCGTGGCCACCGGGGAGGCCTGCCAGAACCGCGTCATCTTCAAGCAGCTCCTGCAGGCGGGCGCGATCGGCTTCTGCCAGGTCGACAGCTGCCGCGTCGGCGGCGTGAACGAGGTGCTCTCGATCATGCTGCTCGCCACGCGATTCGGCATCCCGATCTGTCCGCATGCCGGCGGAGTCGGACTCTGCGAGTACGTCCAGCACCTCGCGATCTTCGATTACATCGCGCTCAGCGGGACGCTCGAGGACCGCGTGTGCGAGTACGTCGACCACCTGCACGAGCACTTCGTGGACCCCGTTCGCATCGTGAACGGGCGATATGCAGCGCCCACCGCGCCCGGGTACAGCATCACCATGAAGGCGCAATCGCTCGCGGACTACGAGTTCCCGGGCGGCCGCGAGTGGCGCGGTCCGGGCGCGACCGCGACGGTTGATCGCGCGGCCTCCAACTCCGCGTAACCTCCGTTCCCGCTCGCCGGGCTCCTCATGGCCGCGCTCAGTACCAGTCCTCGATGCGGAGCCCCGGAACTCGCCGGAATTCCCGGGTATTGTGGGTCACGAGAGTCCCCCGGGCCGCGAGGGCCGTCGCCGCGATCAGCGTATCAAGGGGGCCGATCGCCTGTCCCGATCCCTCCAGCGCCGAGCGCACGCGATCGGCCATCAGTGCCTCGGCGCGCCCGAAGGGGATGACCACAACGGCGCCGGCGAGCGTGTCGAGCTGTCCCCGACGCCGCGCGGGGGCCTTGGAGCGAAGCACGCCGACTTCCAGCTCGTAGAGGACGATAGCGGGCAAGGCCACTTCAGCGGGCTTCCGCTCGAGAAGTCTCTCGGCCACTCTGCCCTCGCCTTTGAAGAAGAAGACGACGCTGTTGGTGTCGAGGACGTACACCGCTCAGAATTTCACCCGTCGTGCGTCGCGCGCATCGTGACGGCGCCGGCGCTCGACCGTTTCGAGGTCCGGCCATGCGCCCGCCAGGTCCTTGACGGCTTGCGGCCACTCCGTGACCGTCTTCTCCCGGACCAACCTGGCCAGGAACCGGCTTCGGGACAGGCCGGCCTGCTTGGCCGCCTTTTTCAGGCGATCCGCGGTTTCGTCGTCCAGATAGAGGGTGACCTGTGCCATCGCTTCGCCCCTTATACGTGCAATTATACTTGTTTCTGCCGGGCGCAGAACGAACGCCTAGTCCGGCGTGATCCGCAGCACGAATCCGCCGCGCGCCCCCATCGCGATCTCGATCTCGTCGCGCGACGTGGCCTTGCGCGTGCTGCTGTCGAACTCGCGACCGGTGGCGCCGTCGCGGATCGTCGTCACCCACCAGGGCCCGGGGTCGTCGAGGAACGAGAGCTTCACCCGCGTCGTCTGCGCGCTCTCCTGGCCGTTGAGACCGCCCACGTACCAGACGCGCCCGGCGCGGCGGGCGACCGCCACCGAGCGCCCCGGCTCGCCGCTGAGGACGCGGGTCTCGTCCCAGGCCGCCGGCACCTTGCGCAGGAAGGTCCGCGGCGCGTCCGGCAGCGTGCGGTAGGCCTGAACGGAATCCGCGAAGTGCTGGACGGCGGTCTCGAACACGACGGAAAGCGCGAGCTCGTGGGCGTTCGTCGTGCGGTGCGGGTACTTGTGGTCGGTGAAGGTGACGGGGGTGTAGTCCATCGGCCCAGGCACGTTGCGCGTGAAGGGCAGGACTGTGTTGTGCCAGGCGGCCCGGCCCGGGTAGGCCTCGTTGAACTTGTACTGCTCGGCCCCCGACACGGCTTCCATCCCGATCAGGTTCGGGAACTCGCGCGACCAGCCCCGCGGCAGCGTGCAGCCATGGAAGTTCACGAGGAGATGGAAGTCGGCGGCGTCGCGCAGGACGTCGCGGTACTGGCGGATCCGGTCCTGCTTGTCGCTGTGCCAGAAATCGACCTTGACGCCGCGGACTCCCCAGTCCCTGAGCTTGGCGAACTCGGCCCGGCGCACGTCGCCCACGTGCATGCGGTCGCGCGGCGCCTCCGCCACGTCGTTGTGGGGACCGCCCGAGTTGTACCAGAAGAGCAGGCCCACGCCCTTCTCGCGCGCGTGGGCCACGACGTCCTCGATCTTGCCCGTCTCCATGAGGTTCCAGTTGGCGTCCACGAGCGAGTATTCCCAGCCCATGTCCGCCGCGAGGTCGACGAAGCGATTGAGGGCCTCCGCGTGCTTGGGACTGTCGCTCTCCGACCACCAGCTCCAGGACGCGCGTCCGGGCTTGATCCAGCTCGTGTCCTTGATTCGGGAGGGTGGCGAGAGGTCGTTCACGAGGTCGGACTCCGCGATACGGGCCGCCGCGTCGCCGATGACGACGACCCGCCAGGGCATCGTCCAGGGCAGCGTCGAGGTCGGGTTCACCTCGCCCACGCCCCTTCCCTCCCCCGGGTCCGGGAACCGCACGCGATACACCCCCCCGGGAGCCTCCGCCGCGAAGCGCGCGCCGCAGTAGCTCTCGTCGAGCGCCGCCTCCGTGACCAGGAGCCACGATCCGGCTGGCGTCTTGAAGAGTCCGGGGAACGACCAGCCCGCGGGCTCGGGGGCGGCCGCTCCCACCGCCACCTCCTGGAAGAGATCCTCGTAGGCCGGCTTGTAACGGGACGGCATGTGATGGGGCAACAGCCAGGCCGTCGTCCCACCGGGCATGTGGAAGCTGGTCAGCTCCTCCACGACGGTCCGGGGCGCGGCATCCGTCTCCGGGAACCGATAGCGCAGCGCGACCCCGTCGTCGTGCGCGCGCAGCACGACGTCGAGGCGAGCCCCCGCGGCGTTGCTCAGGCTGACCGTGCGCTCGTTGGCCCGCACGTGATGGAGCCGGCGCTTCCCGTGCGGGGTCTCGTAGCGCTCGTCGATCGGCGTGCTCTCGGAGGCACGCAGGAGCGCGAGCCCGGTCGTGAACGATTGATCGGCGCGGCGGATTCCCAGCGGGGAGTCCTCCACCACGGCCGCCTTCGCGCGCGCGGCGCGCCAGGACAGGCGTCCGTCCGCCTGCCGGGCCAGGGTGATGGAGATGCGCCCATCGGGCGAGGACACCGACCATTCCTCGGCGGACACCGTCGCGGCGAAGAGGAGCAGCACGGCGGAAGGGATGCTCTTCACGGTCGATACCTCCATGCCCCGGGCCCGCCTTCAGGCCGCGGCGGTGCAGACGAGGACGCGGCCCGCGTGGGCGGGCAGGGTCAAGGATACGGGACCGGCGGTGCGCGTGCCCAGGTCTTCCCCGCTCCACAGCTCGGCCAGGCGCTGCGGACGGTCGAGGGTGAATGAGAGCGTCCGGGGCGCGTCGCTCCAGTTGAGAAGGAAGACGAGGCGCCCGGGCGTGCGCTCGACCGTGCCCACTTCGAGCGAGTCGTCCGCGAAGCGCGCGGCCGTCCCCGTGGGC
>QHVP01000523.1 GCA_003222295.1 Acidobacteriota bacterium
CGCTTGAACTCGTCGTGGCGCCGCACTCCCTCGAGCAGCAGACCCACGACATCCTCGGCGGGCGCGCCGCCCGCCAGGTCCTCCACGTTGGGTCGGCTCACGAAGGCGAAGGTGCCGGGGAACGGTCTCTCGAAGAGCTGGTAGACCGCGTCCACGCCGCGCAGGTTGCCGTAGCGCGATTCGCGGAACTTGCCGTCCTGGATGATGACGGTGGCCTCCGCCCTCCGGTCCGCGTTCATCAGGGTCAGAACGCCGGTCAAACTCGATTGCGCCAGCGTCTGGAGGAGGCCGGGGAGGCCGAACAGGTCGAGGTCTCCGGCTAGCCCCGGCGCGTCCGGCGGCTTGGCGGAGGCTCCCAGGGTGGCCATCGCCGCCTTGGCGCTCTCCGCGATCTTCTGGCCGGGGTTCTTGTCCACGATCTCCTGGAGCGCGTCGCGCACCTCCGGCAGCGGGGTCCCGGAAAGGGCCTGCATGAGCCATCCCAGGCGATCATCGTTCCTCTTCACGAAGCCAAGGATCGCCCGCGGCTGCTCGGTGCGGACGGCGGCGATGAGCCGGGCGACGAGGTCCTTGCTTTCGGACAGATCCTGGCGCCCCGCTTCCACGAGCCGGGCCATGGGAGTGCCGAGCCTCGCATCCGTCTTGAGGCCGTGGTCGACCAGCGCGCGCCACGCGCGCGGCGTCGCATACCGCGCCAGGGCGACCGAGGTGCGATCGAGCAGCGTCTCGAGATCTTCCCGCGAATAGGCCGCGGTCTCGGGCTGCATCAGCATGTTCTCGAATACGCGGAGATAGGTGATGAGGGCACGCTCGCATTTGTCGTGGCGGGTGGCGGCCAGGTACGCGATGACCTGCTTGATGAGCGGCGGCGGGCTGTCCTTCCCCGAAGTGCGCATCACGAGATTGACCTCGTCCTCGACGGAGAGGCCGGCCGGCCGCGGGATCACGCGCAGGAGATAGACGAGGTTCATCTGGAAGAAGGGGTCGGGGTTGGCCCCGGGCTCGACCGAAGCGGCCAGGAGGTCGTGGGCGTTCTCGCGGGCCGAGTCGCCGTGCGCCTCCAGCAGGGCCAGCAGCTGGTGCCGCCGCTCGCGTCGCGGCTCCCCGTTGAGCTCCGTGAGAAGCCCGGCCGGGCGGAGCGCGATGAAGAAGCTCATGACCTTGCGCAGCGAGGTGCGGAGGTCGGTGCGCTCGGCGTACTTGGCGAGGCGCTCGCCGTCGAGGTACTCGTTCCCGTGCTCGCGCAGGACGTTCACGAAGGCGCTCTCCACCTTGCGGTCGGCCGCGAGCTGCTCCGCCAGCTCGAACATCGAGACGGCGCGGCCCAGATGGCCGGTGTTGAACTGCTCGATGGCCACGTGCACCAGCTCGCGGAATCGCTTGCCCGCCTCCGCCGGGTCCTCGGCCAGCGACACGATCTGTCGCATCGCCTTGATCTCGAGGCCGGCGGCCGCCGGCGCCGCTCCGGGCGCGGTGGGCAGGGCGCCCCAGCCGGGCAGGCTCTGGGCGAGCGTCCCGACCACCTTGTCCATCGAGGTGTCGATCCCGAGCTGCCGAAGGGGCGCCAGGTGCGCATCCAGCTCCTCCTGGTTCTTCGACTGCACGGCCGCGGTGGTCATGAATTGCGAGGCGACTTCCGTGCGCTGCTCGGGCGGCGCGGCCGAGGAGCCGCCCTTCGACTGCAGCCGGTCGAGGAAGAGCCCGAGCTTCCGGAGGCCGGTGGCGACCTTTCCGGAGAGTCCTCTCGCCTCTCCCGGCTTGGCGGCCGGGGGAGCGCTCGCTTCGCGCCGCAGCGTCTCCACCCCGCTCAGGCTGGCCGCGCTGGGCGGGGCCGTGGCGAGCTTCTCGAGGTTCTGGCGCAGCACCTCGCGGTCCTCCGGGGGACAGAACGGAAGCACGGCCTGGCCCATTTCCTTGACGCGCGCGCCGAGGCTCTCGTTCGAGACGAGCTCGAACTGACCCATCCCCGCCACCTTGCGCACGGCGTGGAAGAGCAGGTCGGCCACGGAAACGTCGGGCATGGCCGCGGCCTGCTGGTTGGCCCAGGTCCGGACCTCGGCCGCGATGAGCGCGGCGGGCTGCTGCAGGAGCAGCTCCATCGAATACGCGAACATCAGGGGCGCGATGCGGTCCGAGAGGTAGAGGTGCAGCTCCTCCACCGCCTCGCGTAAGTCCGCGCCCTTCGACACGCCACCTCCGCTCTCCGGTGCGGTGATTCTACATGGCAAGGCGCCCGGCCTCGCGGGCGCGATTCCCGACGTTATTTCGGCTGCCGCAGGTGCCAGGCCCTGGGCTGGACGAAGGCCCGCAGGCCCGCGAAACCGAGCGTCACGCCGAGGCCGGAATGCCGCCGGCCCGTCCAGGGCAAGCGGGGGCTCACGCGGTCGCAGCAGTTCCAGTAGGCGGAACCGGAAGAGGCGCCGGCCAGCAGCCGGCGCGCGCGTGGCTCGTCGCGGGTATAGACGCCGGCGGTCAGGCCGTACTCGGTGTCGTTCATGAGACGCAGGGCCTCCTCGTCGTCCTTCACCTTCTGGATGCCGATGAGGGGACCGAAGGTCTCGTCGCGCATCAGCGCCATCGTGGGGCGGGCGTCCGCGAACACCGTGGGCGCGAAGTAGAAGCCGGGACGGTCGAGGCGCTCACCGCCGAGCCGCAGGCGCGCGCCCCTGGCCTTCGCGTCCGCGACCTGCTCCTCGAGCACGCGCAGGTGGGCTTCGCGCGCGACGGGACCGATGTAGGTCTCCTCGTCCATGGGGTCGCCGACCACGAAGCCCTCGACCGCCGCCACGAAGGCGTCCACGAACGCGTCGTGGATGCGTTCGTGCACGTACACGCGTTCCACCGCACAGCAGCTCTGCCCCGTGTTGTAGAAGGCACCATCGGCGGTCGCCTTCGCCGCGGCCACGACGTCCACGTCGTCGGCCACGTAGACGGGGTCCTTGCCCCCCAGCTCGAGCTGCACCTTCATGAGCCGGGGCGCCGCCGCCTCCGCGATCTGGCGGCCGGTGGCGTAGGAGCCGGTGAAGAAGACCGCGTCCAGCGGCTGTTCCACCAGGGCGCGCCCGGCCTCGCCGCCGCCGACCACCGGCGCGAACACGGCCGCGGGCACGCCGGCGGCGTGCATCGCATCCGTGATGGCGAG
Source organism: Acidobacteriota bacterium (assembly GCA_003222295.1). Taxonomy (GTDB): domain Bacteria; phylum Acidobacteriota; class Vicinamibacteria; order Fen-336; family Fen-336; genus AA29. The sequence goes on from QHVP01000523.1 coordinate 3,143, forward strand.
CCCGGTCAGGGTGGCGAACTCGGAAGGCTTGTAGAGGACGGCGTTTCCGGTGAGGAGGGCGGGCACGAAGACGTTGGAGCCGACGAAGTACGGATAGTTCCAGGCCGAGATGTTGCCCACGAGGCCGAGCGGCTCATAGGTGATCACCTCGCGCCAGGCCTCCTTCTCGTGCACGACCTCCTCCGCGATCGCCTTCTCCACGTTGTCGAGGAAGAACCGCAGTCGGCTTTGCAGCGCGGTCAGCTCGTTGCGCGACTGGGTGATGGGCTTGCCCATCTCCGAGGTGAGGCGCGCGGCCAGGTCGTCCTTGTTCTTCTCCAGGATTCCCGCGAAGACGGCGATGGCCTTCCGGCGCTGGTCGAGGGGTGTGCGTGCCCACTCGGCCTGCGCGCGGCGCGCCTTCTCGACCTTGCCCGCGACGGCGTCCGGGCTGTCCGCGGCCAGGTCGCGCAAGGTTTCGCCGGTAGCCGGGTTCACGATCTTCAGGACGCGAAGGCCTCCGTGTAGATGCGGCGGAAGTCGTCCTCCCGCACCGGGCGGGGGTTGTTGAGATGGCAGGAGTCCTGGAAGGCGAGGCTGGACAGCCGGTCGAGCGCGGCCCGGTCCACCCCCGCGGCCTTGAGGTCGGCCGGGATCCCGATGCGGGCCTTGAGCTCGCCTAGCCACCCGAGAAAGCCTTCACCGCTCTCGTCCTCGAGGCCCACGACCTGGGCCATGCGCTCGAACTTCTCCGCGGAGGATTCGAGGTTGAAGCGGAGCGCGCGGTCGATCATCACGCCGTTGGCCAAGCCGTGATGGAGATCGGCGACGGTGGAGAGGGCGTGCGCGCAGGAGTGCACGAGGCCGAGCCCCTTCTGGAAGGCGATGGCGCCCATCATCGACGCCATCATCATGTCGCTGCGTGCGCGGATGTCCGCGGGAGCCTCGATGCAGCGCGGCAGGGCCCGCGCCGCGAGCCGCAGCCCCTCCAGGGCGATGCCGTCGCAGATCGGGTGGTAGTCCTTGGCCAGGTAGGCCTCGATGCAGTGGGTGAGCGCGTCCATGCCCGTGGCCGCGGTGACCTTGGCGGGGAGGGCGAGGGTGAGCTCGGGGTCCGCGAACACCGCGCGCGCGAGCAGCCTCGGAGAGAAGACGATCTTCTTCACGTGCGTCTCTTCGTCCGAGATGACCGCGCTGCGGCCGACCTCGCTCCCCGTCCCGGCCGTGGTCGGCAGGGCCACCCAGTAGGGTACCTGCTTGTCGATCGGGCGCGCGCCGGGACGCCCGTCCTCGTACTCGAACAGCGTGCCCGGATGGGTCGCCATGAGCGCGATGGCCTTGGCCACGTCGAGGGCCGCTCCGCCGCCC
>QHVP01000525.1 GCA_003222295.1 Acidobacteriota bacterium
ATGGGGAGGGAGACCAGCCGATGACCCAGGCGCGGACACTCGGAGAGTTCAAGAAGTCGGGCGCGAAGACGGTCAACGTGAAGGAGGAGATGCGCCGGAACCTGATCCGCAAGCTCGAATCGGGCGAGACGCTCTTCCCGGGCATCCTCGGCTACGACGAATCGGTCGTCCCCCAGGTCGCGAACGCGGTGCTGTCGCGGCACAACATGATCCTGCTCGGCCTGCGCGGCCAGGCCAAGAGCCGGCTCCTGCGCAGCCTCACCAACCTGCTCGATCCGGCCCTGCCCATCGTCGCCGGCTGCGAGATCCACGACGACCCGCTGCGGCCCCTGTGCCGCCGCTGCCGCGACCTCGTGCAGGAGCGCGGGGACGAGACGCCCCTCTTCTGGCTGTCGCCCGACGATCGTCTCGTAGAGCGGGCCGCGCGCGGCGGGCACGACCTGGCCAGCGAGCTGACCATGCACTACGGCCTGCTCCCGCGCGCGCACCGGGGCATCTTCGCGCTCAACGAGCTGCCCGACCTCGCCGGCCGCATCCAGGTCGGCCTCTTCAACATCCTTCAGGAGGGCGACGTCCAGATCAAGGGCTACCCCGTGCGCCTGCCCATCGACGTCTCCATGGTGTTCACGGCCAACCCGGAGGACTACACCGCGCGGGGCAAGATCATCACGCCCCTGAAGGACCGCATCGGCAGCGAGATCCGCACGCACTATCCGGCCACGGTCGAGCAGGGCGTGGCCATCACGCAGCAGGAGGCCTGGACGGAGCGCGGCCGGGAGCTGCGGGTGCCGCGCTACATCCGCGAGGTCGCGGAGGGCATCGCCTTCGCCGCCCGCCGCGACAAGAAGATCGACAAGCGCAGCGGGGTCAGCCAGCGCCTGCCCATCACCGCCCTCGAGAACGCGATCTCCAACGCGGAGCGACGGGCCGTCCTGCGCAAGGAGACCATGGTCGTGCCGCGGGTGTCCGACATCTACGCCGCCCTGCCCTCCCTGACCGGCAAGTTCGAGCTGGAGTACGAGGGCGAGCTGATGGGCGCGGACAACGTGGCTCGCGAGCTGATCCGCGCGTCGGTGGGGGAGGCCTTCTCCGTGTACCTCGGCTCCGCCGACCTGCGTCCCGTGGTCGCCTACTTCGAGGCGGGGGGCAACCTCAAGCTGCGCGACGACGCCTCGTCGGGCGACATGGTCGCGCAGCTGCGAAAGGTGCCGGGGTTGTTCGAGGCCCTGAGCCATCTGGGCATAGGCGGCGGGGAGCCCACCCCCGTGACCGCCTCCGCCGCCGAGTTCGTGCTGGAGGGCCTGTACGGCCAGAAGAAGATCGGCCGCAGCGACGACCGCGGATTCGTCGCGCCCGAGCGCCACAGCGACGCCGACATCGACCTCGAGAAGCTCGAGCGACTGCGCCGCATGAAGAAGCAGGTGAATTGAGACGTGGCCCTGATTCGCTACCACCGCTACGTCGGTGAGCTGTGGGACGACCTCGACCTGGGCGAGCTGATCGGGGAGCTGTCGGACTTCCTGCTCCAGAGCGGGTTCGGCACCGAGGAAGGCGAGTACGACGAGGACCAGCTCCAGGCGCTGCACGACGCCATCCTGGAAGCGCTCATGCGCCGCGGCCTGCTCTCGGACGAGGACCTCCAGAAGCTGCTCGACGACGGCGACGCGCTGGAGCAGTTCCTCGACAAGGTCGTGGAGCGGTTGATGCGCGAGGGCTATCTCTCGATGTCCGAGGGCCGGCCCTTCCAGGATCCCACCCAGGGCCGTGGCGGCTTCGGTCCCGCCGGTCCCCCCATCAAGTTCGAGCTGACGGAGAAGGGCGTCGATTTCCTGGGCTACAAGACCCTGCGCGACCTGACACCCAGGACCTTTCGACCGGGGTCGAGGCCAGCGGTCCGTCGAAGCCGTACGAGTTCGGCGACACCCTGAACCTCGACGTCAGCGGCACCCTGCTCTCCGCCTTGGCCCGCGGGGGGCTCAAGGTGCCGCTCGATGTCGACTACAAGGACCTGCTCGTCCACCAGACCGAGTACCAGTCCTCCTGCGCGACCGTGGTCATGCTCGACTGCTCGCACAGCATGATCCTGTACGGCGAGGACCGCTTCACGCCCGCCAAGAAGGTGGCCCTGGCCCTCAGCCACCTCATCCGGTCACAGTACCCGGGCGACAGCCTCAACCTCGTCGTGTTCCACGACTCCGCGGAGGAGGTCCCGCTCAGCCAGCTCGCCCGGGTGCGGGTGGGACCGTACTACACGAACACGCGCGAGGGGCTGAAGATGGCGCAGCGGATCCTGGCCCGGCAGCGCAAGGACATGAAGCAGATCGTGATGATCACGGACGGGAAGCCCTCCGCGCTCACGGAGACGGACGGGCGCATCTACCGCAACCCCTTCGGCCTCGATCCGCGCGTGGTCGCCCTCACCCTCAAGGAAGTCGCGAACTGCCGCCGCCAGGGGATACTCGTGAACACCTTCATGCTCGCGCGCGACTACGAGCTCGTCGCCTTCGTGAAGAAGGTCTGCGAGATGTCGCGGGGCAAGGCCTATTTCACGACTCCGTACACCCTGGGCCAGTTCGTGCTGATGGACTACCTGAACAAGAAAGTCCGGACGGTGCACTAGAATCACGGGAATGATCGTCCAACAGCGCGCGTACCAGCATCCGCACCAGCCCAGCGAGGTCCGGCTCGTCGTCTACGAGACGGCCGCGGCCGCCCGCCGCGTCGAAGGGATGCCGGACGACGCCGGCTACCTCGTGACCGAGGAATGGCGGGGCGCGGGCAAGGTCATCAAGACGCTCGGGTTCTTCCCGGACCGCACGCCCGCCCTGGACGTCTTGTCCGCCCGCGCCCAGGAGCTCGAGGGGCAGCTCTACCGGCCCGTCGCCCCTGCCGCCTGAAGTCGCGGCGCGGCGCACCGTCCTCTTCTTCGCGCTTGCGCTGGCCCTGACCGCAGGCCTGGTCACCTGGCAGCAGGAGCGCCAGCGCGACCCGCACGTCGCCTACGGCCGGTTCCAGCTCCCCGGCTTCGATGCCAACGTGTACGTGGTGATGGCGGAGCGGCCGGCCGTGTTCACGGTCGCGCCCTGGGGCCATCGGATCCTCGTTCCCGCCGTCGTGCACGCGATGGGGTTGCGGACCGTCGTGCGCGGGTTCCGGCTCCTGTCCTTCGCCTCCATCGTCGCCGCGGGCGGCCTCCTGTTCCTGTTCCTGCGCCGCCGAGGAGCCACGGACGGGGCCGCGCTGCTCGGGCTGGTGCTCTTCGGCCTCACGCCGCCGATGGCGCGCGTGGTGGAGACGCCCTTCTTTCTGGAGCCGGCCGGCATCCTCCTCGTCCTCTCCCTGCTCCTGGCCATCGAATGGGGCGCGGGCTGGGCGACGCTCGCGCTCCTGGCCGCGCTGCTCTCGCTGGCGAAGGACGGCGTGATCGTGCTGACCCTGGTCCCGGCCGTCCTCGTCGCGCGATGGTCCGGGGGCCGCCGCGACGCCCTCCTCTCGGCCCTCGCCCTCGTCCTC
>QHVP01000526.1 GCA_003222295.1 Acidobacteriota bacterium
GAATCCGGAGGCCCGTATTTCGGGATGTAGCGCCTGAGGTTCGCGTCGAAGTAGCAGTAGAGCTGCGCGAACGTCTCGCCGAACCGGCTCCAGCAGTCCGGGGCGCTGGAGCTGCCGCTGAAGATGGCGAGGGCCTTCTTCGCGCCGCGATCCGCCGGGTCCGTGTCCGTGACGCCGACCTTCCACCGGTAGTAGGGCTGGAACTCGCGCCACGCCCGCTCCGCGAGCTGGCCGTGGAACCAGTCCAGGCCGCTGACGCCGGGCTCGTTCTCCAGCATGGCGACGTGCGCCACCTTCCTTCCCCCGGGCTCGGGCGCGCTCACGAGCGGATCGTAGAGGGGCGAAGTCGTGAAGAGCAGGTCGATGGCGACGTAGCGGGCAAGCAGTCCGATGTCGTGGCTCAGCCGCTCCGGCGGCCGATAGCCGCCGTTGTCGTATTCCCAGACGGGAGGAATGCGGTAGTCGGGGCTCCCGTCGCCGTCGAGGTCGGGATCCGTGATGTTGTAGCTTCCGCCCCACGACTCCGGGCCCGCCGAGAAGTCATAGAACCAGCTCCGGCTGTGGGTGCCTCCCCAGGAAATCATCTTTCGCGTCGCCCGCTGGAGGCCGAAGTTGTAGCCAGTGTCCGGATCGGGGTCGTCCGTCTTGGTGTAGACGTGGAACTGGAAATCGGCCTGGCCGTACCAATTGATGAGGTAGAGGGTGTACCCGCGCTCGTTTGCCTCCGCGTCGTGGTCGGCGAGCCACTTCTCCACCTTGGCCGCATCGATGTGGAGGACCGGCCCCCGCACCTGGGCGACGCTCCTTCCCTGCTCGTTGTAGGCCTCCTGGAAGGCCGTGATCGGCCCTTCGGTGCCGGCGCTCTTCAAGTAGGCGAAGAGCTGTTTCGCGAGCGCGGCGCGTCGCTCGAAGCGGTAATGGAACCGGTAGTCCAGCCCGAGATCGCGCCCCCGGCGGTCGTAGAAAAGAGGGTAGCGGACCACGGGCTGGTAGGCCGCGGGCAGGACGTCCGCGATCGCGCTCGTGTCGACCTCGTCGCCGAAGCCGACGAGCACGATGCGGACCGGGATCTGCTGGGTCTGGACCTGGAAGCTCCCGGGCGCGAGGCCGGCGAACAGGCGCGCCTCGGCCGCGCGGGCCGAGGGCGGAGCGAGCAGGAACACCAGGGCGACGGTGCCGAGGAGAGCGCGCGGTCGGGACCTGCCCATGGCCGAACCTCGTGGCGAGACTCGGCGCAGGGTACGACGATCTCGCTCCAATGCTCGCGCTCGCGCGGAGGCAGCGGCTCCGCCTCGATCTTCATCTCCTGGAGGAGCGTGTCCACGAGCTGGTCGATCGAGCGCATGAAGAACTCGTCCGTGTCGCGGATGCCGTCCGCGGCCGGCGTCCCCGAGATCGGCACCTTGAAGAGCAGGTCGTACGTCTTCATCCAGTGCGCGACGAAGCGCTCGCAGGGCTTCTGCCGACCGCAGGCCAGGGCCATGTACGCGTAGTTGTCGAGCGCGCTGCGGTCGCAGACCACCACCTCGTGGTAGGCGGCGGAGCGGATCTCCTCCGCCACCTGCGTCATGAGGATCCAGGTCTGGGCCTCGAGCGAGGTCTTGCGGTTGATGGGCAGCGGGCTCAGCCGCGCGACCTCCTTGACCATGTCCACGTGGACCCCCTCGCGCTTGAGCGCGCCCGCGAGGTCGTAGCACAGAGTGGTCTTCCCCACGCCGTGGCTGCCGATGAACGCGACCTTCAACGCCCGGCCGCGAGCTGGTCCGGAGCGGATCGGGCCGCGCGATAGAGCAGCCCGCAGACGGCCAGGAACGTCAAGAGGCCGAACAGCGACCCCTCGGTCAGGACGGTGGGAAGGTGACTCGCCGGCCAGGCGAAGAATCCGCGGACGCGGTCGAAAGGCTGGATCCAAGCGTAAAGGAGGCCCATGAGCGACCCGCCGGCGATGAGCCCCGAGCTGAAGAGGATGCCCGGTCCGGCGTCCGACTCCGTCGCGCTGCCACGCCGGCGGTCGATGAGCAGCCGGACCAGGCCGCCCAGGAACACGGGGGTGGTGCTCTCGAGAGGCAGATAGACACCGACCGCGAACGCGAGCGCGGGCACTTCGACGATCTCCATGAGGATGGAGATGAATACCCCGATGAAGACCAGCCCCCAGGGGAGCTGTCGCGTGAGGATCCCCTTGATCACCAGGCTCATGAGGCGCGCCTGCGGCGCGGGAGCCTCCTTCGATCCGATGCCCTGCACCACCTCGTAGTGGATGACCCCGGACGCGTCCGCGAGGTAGGTCCCATCAGGGATGCCGGCGACGCCCCCGACGTGGCGCACCATGTAGGACGCTCCGTCGAGGCCGCTCTGGGAGGGAGCGGCCGGGTCCGGCGGCAGGGTGACCGCGTACTGGGCGGACTGGACGGTCGAGAAGCGGGAGTTGAGGAAGCGCACGGTCGCTCCCACGACCACGACGCAGGTGAGCACGCCGACCATGAGCGACACCTGCTGCTTCCAGGGCGTCGCCCCGACCAGGAAGCCCGTCTTGAGGTCCTGGCTGGTGGTCCCCGCGTTGCTGGCGGCGATGCACACGACCGCACCCACGGCGAGGGCGACCACGGTGTAGGCGTGTCCCGTCCACCCCAGCAGGAGGAAGAGGCCGCAGGTGCCCATCAGCGTCGCGATGGCCATCCCGCTGATCGGGCATGACGACGATCCCAGCTCCCCGGTGATCCGCGAGGCCACCACGGCGAAGAAGAAGCCGAACAGGATGATGAGGCCGGCGGAGAGGAGGTTGACGCGGAGCTGCGGCACCAGGGTCATGGCCAAGGCGAGGAGGAGGGAGCCGACCAGGACCACGGTGATCGGGATGTCGCGCTCCGTCCGGTGGCCGCTGTCCGTGGACAGCGCGCTGACGCGCAGGTCGCGGAAGGAGGCGCGAAAGGAGTCGATGATGGTCGGCATGGCGCGCGCGAGGTTGATGATGCCTCCCGCGGCCACCGCCCCCGCCCCGATGTAGCGGATGTAGCGGTTCCAGATCTCGTCGGCGTCCATCTGAGAGATCGGCATGGTGCCCGGATAGAGGAGCGTCGTTCGGCCTTCCCCGAAGAAGGAGATCGCCGGTATGAGCACGAGGGAGGCGAGCAGGCTCCCGCCCACCATCAAGGCGGACGAGCGATAGCCGATGATGTAGCCGACGCCGAGGAGCGCTGGATCCGTATCGAGCCTCACCCGCGCCGTCCGCTCGTAGAAGGCGAGGAAACGCTCCGGGAACTCGTTCCAGAGGGCCAAGATGAGATTGAGGAACTTGTAGAGCGCCCCGACCAGGAGGCCGCCAAAGACGAGGTCGGCCTGGGCGCCCCCTTCCTCGCCCGCGATCAGGACCTCCGCGCAGGCCGTCCCTTCCGGATAGGTGAGGATGCCGTGTTCCTTGACGATCAGGTAGCGACGGAGGGGAATCATCATGAGGACGCCGAGAACGCCCCCCATGAGCGCGAGGACGGTCGTGCGCGTCCAGTCCAGCTCGAACCCGAGAAAGATGAGGGCGGGGATCGTGAATATCACGCCGCCCGCGATCGACTCCCCCGCCGACCCCGTGGTCTGGGCGATGTTGTTCTCCAGGATCGAGGTCGGCGCGCCCACTACGCGCGAGAGAAAGCGGAAGATCGTGATGGAGAGGACGGCGATCGGAATCGATGCGGAGACGGTGAGGCCGACCTTGAGGCCCAGATAGGCGGAGGAGGCGCCGAAGAGGAGGCCCAGCAGGGAGCCCAGGACGAGGGCGCGCAGGGTCAGCTCCGGCAGCTCCTGATCGTCGGCGACGTAGGGTCGGAATTCGGGGCGGGGCGCGGGCTCGGCGGCCAAGGTACTTCAGATTCTATAATCTGGGCGAGCGCGCGTGTCCGAACTCTACGAGCCTTACGACAAGCTGATCCCCATCGAGGTGCTGGGCCGCCGTTTCGAGGTCCCGGAGAACAACCTCCTCCTGCGCCAGCTCGCCTTCGTGGCCGCGGACATCGCCTGGGGCCGGTACTGCTGGAACGGGGAATGCCGGTACTGCGAGATCCACTACTGCCGCGAGGACGGACCGGAGCTCGCGGCCCTGTCCTGCCGCATCAAGGGCGTGGAGGGGATGCGCATCACCAAGCTCGCCCCGGAGATCCGCTACAACTTCGCGGACGCGCTCGCGGCGAAGGATTGAAGAGAAGAGCCTCTAGCCCTCAGAAATAGAACTTCAGGCCGAGCTGCATGATGCGCGGAGGCACGCGCGTGTCGGTTATGGTCCCGAACCCGCCCGAGGTCATCAGGACGTTCGGCTGGTCGAAGTTGACGGTATCGAAGACGTTGAATACCTCGAGGCGCAGCTCGAACCGCCGCTCGCCCGCGACCGTGAAGTTCTTGAACAGGCCCAGGTCGAACTGGAAGAAGCGGGGACCGGTGAAGAGGTTCCGCTCTCTTCCGATCTCGCCGGGGGCGGGAGTCTGGAAGAGCGCGCGCTCCTCCGCCGAGAACCACTCCACGCCTCGCTCCGTCCTCCGCACGCGCCCGATGTGCGTCGACGGGCCGCTGAAATCCGCGCGGTTGGTGACGGCGCTCGCGCTGGTCGAGGCGATGCGGGTGCCCGAGTCGTAGAAGGTGAAGGTGTTCCGCCCGGAGTAGACGCTGAACGGGAAGCCGCTGGACGCGTCCAGGATGCCGTTGATCTGCCACCCGCCGAGGAGCAGGTTGACCAGGCCGGAACTCTTGGACAGGAACCGGCGGTCACGGCCGACGGGCACGTCCCAGATCACGAACCCGCGGAACACGTGCCGGACGTCGAAATCGGAGCGGCCCTTGTCACGCTGGGGGTTCCGGGGGTCGGAGCTGACGATGATCTCCGTCCCCGCGCCGCGCGTATCGTTGGAGAGGTCGTCGATCGACTTCGCGAGCGTGTAGTTGGCGGCCAGGGTGAGCCCCCGGGCACGGTGCTGCACCTGGACCTGCAGCGAGTTGTACCAGGAGTTCGAGCACGAGCAGCCCAGGCCGGCCACCGTGAACTGCGGGTTCGGCCGGAAGAAGTTGTCGGCCAGGCCGGCGCGTGCGAGCCCGATGCCGAGCGTCCCACGGTCCAGCGCGTCCGCGATGAGGCCCACGTTGCCGTTCTGGATGTCGGCCCACACGCTGGACGGGATGTTCCCGCCGAAGAGCGTGCCCAGCCTGCCCGTACTCTCGCCCAGGTTCGGGTTCTGGTTGGCGGCGAGGTTCCGCTGCGCGGCCTGGAAGTCCTTCAGGAACCCGTTGGCCGCGAGGTCCATCTGGTTGACGTTGAGCATGCGGAACAGGTGCACGCCGCGGCTGCCCACGTAGTTCACCTCGATCGCCGTGTTCTTCCACAGCTCGCGCTGGAAGCCCAGCGTCCACTGGTGGACGTACGGCGTCTGGAGGTCGTCCTGGAAGAAGAGCGGCCGCTCGCCACGGTTGGGCGGCGGGACGCGCTGGATCGACGTGGGGGTGCTGAGCTGCGGTATGCCACCGTCCAGGCCGATCGAGACGCCTCCCTGCGGCTGCGGCCGGCGGATCCCTCTGAGGAGCTCGTCGAGACGGACGATGGTGTCGGTACCGGGAATCGACGGATCCCGGGGCGCGGTCAGGAACTGGTTGAGCGACGTGGCGGGCTGGCGCTGCTCGACCACGTTGAGCGCCCACGAGACCAGGCGCTGGTAGGCGACGCGGTAGCTGCCGCGGACGGCCGTGTGGCCCCCGCCGAACGGGTCCCAGGAGAAGCCGAGGACGGGGGCGAAGTTGTTCTTGTCCGTGCGGAACCACGAGCGCCCGGTCCCAGGTCCGGCCGGATCGAAGCTGACCGGTCCCTGGCTGCCGTCGAGGGGCTTGTCCGGCGCCACCTGCACGCCCGCCGTGTCGTAGGGGACGGTGTTCAGCTCGTAACGCAGGCCGAGGTTCAGGGTGAGCCGCGGCGTGACGCGCCAGTCGTCCTGCACGAAGGTGCTGTACTCCTGCAGGCGCTGCTTCATCCGGAGCGGCTGCAGGGCCGCGAAGCCGATGCCGTTGCTGTAGAAGACCTGGTCCACGCGCCCGATGCGTCCGAGCAGCACGTTGTAGAAGGTGTTGAGGTTGTTGCGGTCGGTGGAGTTGATGCCGGAGCCGGTCAGGTTGACCGGCGTGCCGTCCGGGCGCACCACCGCCAAAGCGTCGAGGCCGCTGAAGGCGGCGTCGGTGCGCGAGAACGTGAAGCTCGGATAGATCCCGAACGGGTTGCCCGCCCCGCGCGTCTGGTCGATGAAGTAGGCACGCGCGACCACGCCCGCCTTGAAGGCATGCGACCCGCGCACATAGGTGACGTTGTCCAGGAACTGGGTCTCGACGGGCGTGCGCGCGGTGCCGGGCCAGTAGACGAACGGGCTCGTGAAGATGCAGCCGGACGAGCAGACCTCGTACGTGCGCGGGTGTTCGGGGTCGATGAAGTCGAGCCGGTTGCGGGTGAAGCCGACGGTGACCTCGTTGAGGAGGTGGGGACCGAAGTTGGATTTCAGGCCCAGGGCACCGCCCTCCTGCTTCGAGAGCCGCTCGCGTGCCGGCCAGCTGAGCGGCTTGGGGGTCGTGTTGATGATGTCGTTGATCAGGTGGTTCCGGAACGCGATGTTCGTGCGCGCGAACAGGCTGTGGCGGCTGCTCAGGTTCACGTCCACGCGCGCGGTCACCGTATCCACGGGAGCGTAGGTGGGCGAGTTCCAGCGGTAGCCGGCCGTGTTGAGGCCGTCGCCCACGGTGAAGTCGTTGGGCAAGGGCAGGAACTTGAGCGTCTGGTTCTGGATCACGGGGTCGAGGCCGATCCCGCGCGGGTCGTTTGCGGCCAGATCATAGGTCGAGACCGGCGTCAGCGGGTTGCCCTGGCCGTCCACGCAGCTCGGCCGGTTCTGGGCCGCGGTCTGGCCCGCGCAGGGCTGCGTCACGAAACGGAACTGACCGTGGCGAAGCGCGTCCGTAGGCACCGTCACCACGTTGCTCGTCTCCTGCGTGCGCCGCTGACCCTCGTAATTGACGAAGAAGAACGCCTTGTCGCGGCGGATGGGCCCGCCCAGCGAGAGGCCGAACTGATTGCGGCGCAGGACCTCCTTGGGGATCCCCTGCTGCTCGTTGAAATACGAATTCGCGTCCAGGGCCGTGTTGCGCAGGAACTCGTAGACGGTGCCGCGCAGCTCGTTGGTGCCGCTCTTGGTGACCAGCTCGACCTGCCCGCCGGCCGATCGCCCGTACTCCGCCTTGGGGTTGCTGGTGATGACGCGGAACTCCTGGAGGGCTTCCGGGTTCACGGGGGCGTTCGTGAGCTCGCCGCGCGGGATCACGGGGTCGGAGATGTCGATGCCGTCCTGGGTGGTGGTGATGCCGCGGCCCCGGTCTCCGTTGATGTAATGCGTGGCCGTACCGCTCGACGACGTCGCTTCGGAGCTGTGCCCGGCGACCCCGGGCACCAGGCCGATCAGGTGCAGCGGGTTCCGTCCGTTGAGGGGCAGGGTGACGATCGCCTTCTCCGAGACGAGCGTGCTGATGGAGGACTCCGTGGTCTGGACGAGCGGCGTTTCCGCCGCCACCGTCACCGTCTCCTGGAGGTTGCCGGGCTCCAGGACGAGGGTCAGGCTGAGGTCGGCGCCCACGGTGAGCTCGTTGCCGGTGATCGTCCGCGTCTTGAACCCGGACAGCGTGCCGGTGACGGTGTAGGGTCCGACGGGCAGGCTGGGGAAGACGAACTGCCCCGAGCCGGTGGTGACGGTCTGGTGGCGCACGCCCGTCGGCTCGTGGACGGCGATCACGGTCGCGCCGGGCACGAGGCCGCCGCTCGCGTCCTTGACGAGGCCGGAGAGCCGGCCCGTCCCCGTCTGCGCGGCGGCGGGCGCGGCCATGGCCACGAAACACGCGAGCGCGCCGACGAAAGGACGAACGCGCAGGCGAGAGGATGGGAAGCACATGAGCCCTCCTCGCGGGCGATCCGCTGCGGGTGAACAGAGAAACGTTAGATCTTTGGAACGGAGCGTGTCAATGACTCGCGGCGCGAACGCGCCTTCAGCTCTTGAGCCGGCTCTGGACCTGGCGCCAGGTGGTGGTCAGGCTGTTCCGGGTCATCTCCAGCCGGCGCACGGTGAAGCCGGAGGCGGCGCGCTCGGCCAGCGTTTCCTGGGCGCGCGCGACCAGCTTGCGGCAGGTCTGGACGAGGATGTCGTCCGCCTTGCCCGCGGCCTTGAGGGTCTGGATGCCGTCCTCGATCTCGGAGACGATCCGCTCGATCTCCGTCGTGAGCTCGCTCAGGATGTGCGCCGCCGGACGCGCCTCGTCGAAGACGGGAAGCGGCGCCTCGACGACGGGGTCGGGGGCCGCCACCGTCGGCGCCACCGGAGGAGCGGCGGCACGTTCCATCTTCAACTCGAGGAAGGCCCGTGAGAAGAGGAACGGGAACACGGTGTTCGCCTCCTCGAACTCCTTCTTCACGGCGTCGCTCTTGGTGATGTAGTACTCGCGGATCAGGCACTTGATGCGCATCACCTGCTTCTGCTCCGCCTCTTCGATGACGCGCCGCGCCTCCGCGGCGAGGTCGGCGATGCGCGACTTGATGAAGGTGTTGTGCGCGTGGGACCGGATGTCCGGATAGTCATGGTCCCGGCCGTGCACGATCTGCGCGTTCTGCTCCCCGTAGTTCGCGTAGACGATCACGTTGACGCGGCGCAGCTCGCGCCCGGAGACCTTGTCCTGCACCGGCCCGAGGTCCTCGATCTGGATGTGATAGGGGGTTCCCGCAACAGACGTGTAGTTCTGGTTGACGCCGCCGACCTGGCAAAGCTTGCGGTCCAGAGGCCCGGTAGGGCTTTCCGGCGGCGGCCCCACGGGGCTGCCGGGGGGTCCAGGCACCCGATTCAGACAGTCCTCCTAGTGCTCCATTATCCATTAGCCCCATCCTCCCTTTCAAGCCTTTATTCTGGTGAGGTTTACTGACCTGAAGACCTCTTGCACCTGCATGAGCGCAGAGGACTAAGATTTGGTGCTTGACAAACGCTAAGGCCGACACTATATTGTGGCCTGGACAACTCGTACACGGAGGCGTGAGCAATGAGCAAGGTGGTTGGAATCGATCTGGGCACGACCAATTCCGTCGTGGCCGTCCTGGAGGGCGATTCGCCGACCGTGATCCCCAACTCGGAGGGGGGCCGCACCACTCCTTCCGTCGTGGCATTCACGAAGGAGGGCGAGCGCCTCGTCGGCCAGGTGGCGAAGCGCCAGGCCGTGACGAATCCCGAGAACACGATCTACTCGATCAAGCGGTTCATGGGCCGCAAGTTCTCGGAAGTCGGCGAGGAAGTGAAGATGGTCCCCTACAGGGTCGTGGAGGGGCCCAACGGCGACGTGCGCATCGAGGTCCGCGGCAAGCTCTACTCTCCACCCGAGATCTCGGCGATGATCCTGCAGAAGCTGAAGCAGTCGGCGGAGGACTATCTCGGGGAGAAGGTCACCAAGGCCGTCATCACCGTTCCCGCCTACTTCAACGACTCCCAGCGCCAGGCGACCAAGGACGCCGGCAAGATCGCCGGACTCGACGTCCAGCGCATCGTGAACGAGCCCACCGCGGCCGCGCTGGCCTACGGCCTGGACAAGAAGAAGGACGAGACGATCGCCGTTTACGACTTCGGCGGCGGCACGTTCGACATCTCCGCGCTCGAGGTCGGCGAGGGCGTGGTCGAGGTCAAGGCCACCAACGGCGACACCCATCTGGGCGGCGACAACCTCGACCAGCGGATCATCGATTGGATCGTGACCGAGTTCAAGAAGGACCAGGGCATCGACCTCGGCAAGGACAAGATGGCGATCCAGCGGCTGCGTGAGGCCGCCGAGAAGGCCAAGATCGAGCTGAGCAGCACGGTCGAGACGGAGATCAACCTGCCGTTCGTCACCGCGGATGCCTCCGGTCCCAAGCACCTCAGCCTGAAGCTGACGCGGGCCAAGCTGGAGCAGCTGGTGGCGGACCTCATCGACAAGTCCATTCCGCCCGTCAAGCAGGCCCTCAAGGACGCCAGCGTGGAGCCCAAGGACATGGACGAGGTCGTGCTCGTCGGCGGCATGACGCGCATGCCGAAGATCCAGGACACCGTCCAGAAGTTCTTCGGCAAGGAGCCCCACAAGGGCGTCAACCCCGACGAGGTGGTGGCGGTCGGGGCGGCCATCCAGGCCGGCATCCTGTCCGGCGACGTGAAGGACGTGCTGCTCCTGGACGTGACTCCGCTGAGCCTCGGCGTCGAGACCCTCGGCGGCGTGATGACGAAGCTCATCGAGCGCAACACCACGATCCCCACGAAGAAGACGGAGGTCTTCTCCACCGCGGCCGACAACCAGCCGTCGGTCGAGATCCACGTCCTGCAGGGCGAGCGCGAGATGGCCAGGGACAACCGGACGCTCGGCAAGTTCCATCTCGTCGGCATCCCGCCTGCACCGCGCGGCGTCCCGCAGGTCGAGGTCATCTTCGACATCGACGCGAACGGGATCCTGAACGTGTCGGCCAAGGACCGCGCCACGGGCAAGACGCAGAACATCACCATCACCTCGTCGTCCGGCCTCAACAAGGATGAGGTCGAGAAGATGGTGAGGGAGGCGCAGGCCCACTCCGAGGAGGACAAGAAGCGGCGCGAGATGGTCGACCTGCGCAACCAGGCGGACTCGCTCGCCTACAACCTCGAGAAGCTGCTCTCCGACAACAAGGACAAGATCGACTCCGCTCGGGCGAAGGAGATCGAGGAGGCGGTGGCGGAGACGCGCAAGGCGATGGAAGGCGAGGACGCGGACGCGCTCAAGAAGGCGGTCGAGCGCGTCACTTCGCTCAGCCACCGCGTGGCGGAGGCCCTCTACAAGGCCTCGGGCGCGCAGCCCGGCGAGGGGGGTGGACCGTCCGGCCCCGCCGGCGCCGGCGCCCCGTCGGGCCAGGCCGGAGGCAAGCCCGCGGACGACGTCGTGGACGCGGAGTATACGGTCAAGGAGTAACGCACGCTTTCAACTGTCATGTCCCGCAACTTCCCTTTCCCGAGGCGGGGAGGACAGGCGGGGGTCGATAAGGAGGCAAAGATGGCTGTCGTTCGTTGGGAGCCGTTTCGCGACCTGCTCACGCTGCAGGAGCGGATGAACCGCATGTTCAACGAGTCGTACCGCGGCCACGGCGGGTCCGAGGACGACTGGTCGCTCGGCGGGTCCTGGGCCCCGGCCGTGGACATCTACGAGCACGAAGGCAACATCGTCCTCACGGCGGAGCTGCCGGGCGTGGACCCCAAGGACGTGGACGTTCGCGTGGAGAACAACGTCCTCACCCTGCGCGGGGAACGGAAGTGGAACACCGACGTCCAGCGCGAGAGCTACCACCGCGTCGAGCGCGCCTACGGCAGCTTCACACGGTCGTTCACGCTGCCGAACGTCGTGGACACCACGAACATCAAGGCCGACTTCAAGGATGGGATGCTGCGGCTGGTCCTCCCCAAGCGGGAAGAGGCCAAGCCGAAGCAGATTTCCATCAACGTGACGCGGTGAAGGGCGCGAAGAGGTCCGGCAAGGCCCCGGCGAAGAGCGGCCAGAAAGGCGCTCCGCCCAAGGCGGCCGCGCGAGCGCCCCAACCCACGACGGCGCCCGCGTCCTCCGGGCGCGGCGCCGTCTCGTCTTCTTCAGGCAGTGGAGGCAAGTCAAGCATGGCGAAGGTAAGGCCACTCCGCGACCGCGTCCTCGTGAAACGGATCGAGGAGCAGGAGCAGAAGGTCGGAGGGATCATCGTGCCCGACACCGCGAAGGAGAAGCCCCAGCAGGCGGAGGTCGTCGCCGTGGGCTCCGGGCGCGTGCTCGAGAACGGCCAGCGCGAGCCGCTGGCGGTGAAGGCGGGAGACAAGGTGCTGGTCGGCAAGTGGTCCGGCACCGAAGTCAAGCTCGACGGCACCGAGTACCTGATCGTGAAGGAAGACGAGATCCTGGGAATTCTCGGGTAACGAACCTACCCGAGAATTCCTAATAGGCAAGAAACATCAGGATTCGCCTCCAGGTCTGTTGGCGAATCCGTCATGGAGGCAGTGGCGAATCCTATGGCGAAGGACATCGTCTATCGGGAGGACGCGCGCAGCGCGATCCTCAAGGGCGTCAACGCGCTCGCGGACGCCGTCAAGGTGACGTTGGGGCCCAAGGGCCGGAACGTCGTCCTCGACAAGAAGTACGGCTCTCCCCTCATCACCAAGGACGGGGTCACGGTGGCGAAGGAGATCGACCTCAAGGACCCGATGGAGAACCTCGGCGCGCGCATGGTGCGCGAGGTGGCCAGCAAGACCTCGGACGTGGCCGGTGATGGGACCACGACGGCGACCGTGCTCGCCCAGGCCATCTACCGCGAGGGCATCAAGAGCGTGACCGCGGGCGCGAACCCCATGGAGCTCAAGAAGGGCGTCGACACCGCGGTCGCCACCGTGGTCGAGGAGCTCAAGAAGCTGAGCAAGCCCGTCAAGGGCAAGATGATCGCGCAGGTGGGTACCATCTCCGCCAACAACGACGAGGAGATCGGCCGCATCATCGCGGAAGCGATGGAGAAGGTCGGCAAGGACGGGGTCATCACGGTCGAGGAGGCGCGGACCATCGACACCGTCCTCGACGTGGTCGAGGGCATGCGGTTCGACCGCGGCTACTCTTCGCCCTACTTCGTGACCGACCCCGAGCGGATGGAGGTCGTCCTCGAGGATCCCTATCTCCTGATCTACGAGAAGAAGATCTCGAGCATGAAGGACCTCCTGCCCGTCCTGGAGAAGATCGCCCAGCAGGGCGCTCCCCTCCTGATCGTCGCGGAGGACGTCGAGGGCGAGGCCCTGGCCACGCTCGTGGTGAACAAGCTCCGGGGCACGCTCAAGGTGGCCGCGGTCAAGGCGCCCGGCTACGGCGATCGCCGCAAGGCCATGCTCGAGGACATCGCGATCCTCACCGGCGGCAAGGCGATCACCGAGGACCTCGGCATCAAGCTCGAGAACGTGCGCGTCGAGGACCTGGGCCGGGCCAAGAAGGTCGTCATCGACAAGGACAATACGACCATCATCGAGGGGGCGGGGCCTCAGAAGGCGATCGAGGCGCGCGTCAAGCAGATCCGGACGCAGATCGACGAGACCACGTCCGACTACGACCGCGAGAAGCTGCAGGAACGGCTGGCCAAGCTCGTCGGCGGCGTGGCCATCATCAAGGTCGGCGCCGCCACCGGGACGGAGATGAAGGAGAAGAAGGCGCGCGTCGAGGACGCGATGCACGCCACCAAGGCCGCCGTCGAAGAGGGCATCGTCCCGGGCGGAGGGGTGGCGCTCCTGCGCGCCCTGCCCGCCCTCGACCGGTTGCTCCAGGGCAAGGACCTCACCGCCGATGCGCGGCACGGCATACAGATCGTCCGCCGCGCCGCCGAGGAGCCGCTGCGGTGGATCGCCACCAACGCGGGGCTGGAAGGCAACATGGTCGTGGCCAAGGTGAAGGAGATGCAGTCCGACATGGGCTTCAACGCCGCCACCGAGACCTACGAGAACCTCACGGAGGCCGGGGTCATCGACCCGACGAAAGTCGTCCGTTTTGCGATCCAGAACGCGGCTTCGATCGCAGGCCTGCTTCTCACGACGGAAGCCGTCGTCGCGGAGATCCCGGAGAAGAAGTCCGCGCCGGCCATGCCGCCCGGTGGGGGCATGGAAGACTACTGAGCGGGGAGTCTGGGGGGTACGGCGACGTACCCCCCGGTCGTCCCTCCGTCCCCTCGTCCGGAACAGATCGGAACCGTTCGGCCACACCGGGATTCATTTGGCCGTCAAGGACTTGGGTCGGGCCGACAACTTTTGACGTGATTTCGACGTAACTCCTAGTACAGAATGGGCTTTCCTGCCGTAGGCTCCACGGCAAGTCGGCTCCTGTCGCGGACGCGCCGCGGTACGGTCCTTGCAAACCCGAAATTGGCTCAGCGTCAACCAAGGTCCCCTCGAGGGGGACTCGGAGGTTCGAGGTCGATGAACACCCGCAGCCGCACGATCGCGTCGTTCTTCTCGGTGGCCATGGCCGCAATGCTGTTCGGCGCGGTGGTGACGAGTCAGATCCAGCGCCCGATGGCGGCGGAGGCGCGCAACCTCGATCCGGCGGCCTCACCGCCGCCGGTCGGGCCGGGCGGGTCGATCACCCTCGACACCTTCAAGGAGATCGCGCGGCGCCAGACGGCGGGCGTGGTCAACATCGGCACCAAGAAGGTCGTGCGTCGCGGCCGGGGCAACGAGCAGGGACTGCAGGAGCTCTTCGGCGACGACTTCATGGAGCGGTTCTTCGGGCCGCAGGGCAACGGCAGCGGCGGCAACGAGACGCAGCGCAGCCTCGGCTCCGGCTTCGTGGTGGACAAGGACGGGACGATCCTGACGAACCGGCACGTGATCGACGGGGCGGACGAGATCACGGTCTCGGTGGGACGTCACGACTACGTCGCCAAGCTGTTGGGCAAGGACGCGCGCACGGACGTGGCGCTCCTCAAGATCGAGCCCAAGGAGCCCCTTACGGTGCTCGCGCTGGGCAACTCGGACGAGACCGAGGTCGGCGAGTGGGTGATGGCGGTCGGCAATCCTTTTGGCCTGGGCGGGAATAGCGTGACGGTGGGAGTTGTCTCTTACAAGGGACGCGCCATCCCGCTCGGCGTCGTCCGGGGCACCTCCGTGGACATGATCCAGACCGACGCCGCGATCAATCCGGGCAACTCGGGAGGTCCTCTCCTCAACACGCGGGGCGAGGTCATCGGGATCAACACGCTCATCATCACCCGGGGCGTCGCGGCGTCGGCGGGGGTCGGGTTCGCGGTGCCCATCAACGTGGCCAAGGAGATCCTGCCCCAGCTCCGTCAGCGCGGGAAGGTCATCCGCGGCTGGCTGGGCGTGCAGATCCAGCCCCTGAGCGACGACATGGCCCGCACCTATCGGATGAAGGACAACAAGGGCGCGCTGATCAGCGACGTCACGTCGGACAGCCCGGCCGAGAAGGCCGGCCTCAAGGCGGACGACGTGGTGGTGGGCGTGGACGGGAAGGCGGTCGAGGACAACAGCGACCTCTCCCGTTACATCGCCTCCAAGTCGCCGGGCACGACCGTGCACCTGCGCGTGCTGCGCGGCGGCGCGGAGCAGACGATCGCGGTCACCCTGGGCACGTTCCCGGAGGAGACGGCGGACGCGGACGAGGGCGCCGGCCGCCGCGGACAGCTCGGCATGACCCTGCGGAACCTGACCCCGGACATGGCCGACCGCCTGGAGCTCCCGCGCACCAGCAAGGGCGTGGTGGTGACCGCGGTGGAGGCGGGTGAAGCGGCCGAAGAGGCGGGCCTCGCGCGCGGCGACGTCATCGTCAGCGTCAACGGCAGCGCCATCGCGTCCGTCGCCGACTTCGAGCGAGAGATCGACCGCGCACGTCCGGACGGCATCGCCCGTCTGCGCGTGCGGCGGGCTGGCGATTATTCATTCCTGGTCCTGAAGCTCAAGTGAGGGGCCCGGCATTCATACACCAGGCATTCATACACGAAGGGGGACTCATGCCGATCATCGATCAAGCCGCTCAGAGTGAGAGACACCAGGCCTTGAAGGGCATGCTCGAAGAGCGTCGTCAGGAGATCCTCGACAAGCTGCGCACCATCCGTGAAGCGATGCCGGATCAGCGTCTGGACGTCCAGGACGCCGAGGAGCAGGCCGTCACCGATTTCGCCAAGGACATGGAGTTCGCCCTCGTGCAGATGAAGGCGGACACCCTGGGACGGATCGACGAGGCGATGCGGCGGCTCGAGGCCGGGACCTACGGCCAGTGCGCGGAGTGCGGGACGGAGATCCCGGCCGCGCGCCTCAAGGCGCTCCCGTTCGCGGTGCTGTGCCGCGACTGCCAGGCGCAGGAGGAGATGCGCGCCGCCGAGGAGAACAAGGCGGTGATGCGGGCCCTGCCGGCGCTGGAAGGCTGAAGCCGCGAGGCCTCTATTGGGACTGTGACTCCCTGTCCTCCTGCGGGACTGTAGGAGGGGGCGGGTGGGTGGGGGGTCGATGAAAGAAAAATGAGCGACAAGGACGATCGGACACCGGACTTCGAGTCGAGTGGCGGGGAGATCAATCTCGCCGAGGTGCCCACCGACCTCGCCATCCTGCCGCTGCGGGACACCATCCTGTTCCCGCACGCCATCCTGCCCCTGGCCGTGGCGCGCGAGAGCTCGGTGGCCCTCGTCCACGACGCGGTCAAGGAGCGGAAGGTGATCGGCGTGGTCACGCAGCGCGATCCCGCCATCGACGACCCGGTGGAGAGCGATCTCTTCCGGGTGGGCACCCTCACCCACATCCACAAGATGTTCAAGTTCCCCGACGGATCGCTGCGCCTGGTCGTCCAGGGCGTGCAGCGCTTCCGCCTGCACCAGGTCCATCAGTACCGGCCGTTCCTGAAGGCGTCCATCGAGCTCCTGACGGAAGTCGTCCCTCCGGAGCAGGAGATCGAGGTCAAGGCCCTCGCCCAGAGCGCGCAGGGACTCTTCCAGCGCGTGGTGGAGCTCTCCCCCACCCTCTCCGACGAGCTGCAGGCGCTGGCCGCGAACATCCAGGAGCCCAGCCGTCTGGCCGACTTCATCGCGGCCAGCCTGCCCAGCCTCACCACTCCGCAGAAGCAGGAGATGCTGGAGACGCTCGACGTCCGCGCGCGGCTCGAGCGCTTGAACAAGGTGCTGGTGAAGGACCTGGAAGTCCTGGAGGTCGGCAACAAGATCCAGAGCCAGGTCAAGACGGAGCTCCAGAAGAACCAGCGCGAGTACTACCTGCGCGAGCAGATGAAGGCCATCCAGAAGGAGCTCGGCGAAGGCGACGACCAGCAGCGCGAGTTCAACGAGCTGCGCGAGAAGGTCGAGGCGGCGGGCATGCCCGAGGACATCAAGAAGGAGGCCATGCGCGAGCTGGACCGCCTCTCCAAGATGTCGCCGGCGGCGGCGGAGTACACCGTGGCCCGCACCTATCTCGACTGGCTGGTGGCCCTGCCCTGGAACAAGCGGACGGAGTCCGAGATCGACATCAAGCGGGCCAAGGAAGTCCTCGACAACGACCACTACGACCTCGAGAAGATCAAGGAGCGGATCCTCGAGTACCTGGCCGTGCGCAAGATGAAGCCGGACATCAAGGGACCGATCCTGTGCTTCGTCGGGCCCCCGGGCGTCGGCAAGACGTCACTGGGCCGGTCGATCGCGTCGTCGATGGGGCGCAAGTTCCATCGCATCTCGCTCGGCGGCATGCGTGACGAGGCGGAGATCCGCGGGCATCGCCGGACCTACATCGGGGCGCTGCCCGGCCAGATCATCCAGGGGCTGCGCCGCGCGGAGAGCCGGAACCCCGTGTTCATGCTCGACGAGGTGGACAAGCTGGGCGCGGACTTCCGCGGCGACCCGTCGTCAGCCTTGCTGGAAGTGTTGGACCCGGAGCAGAACAACACGTTCAAGGACCACTACATCGACCAGCCCTTCGACCTGAGCGAAGTGCTGTTCATCTGCACGGCCAACATCCTCGACACCGTGCCGCCCGCCCTCCGGGACCGCATGGAGGTCATCCGTCTCGCCGGCTACATCGAGGAGGAGAAGCTCCACATCGCGCGCCGGCACCTCATCCCCCGCCAGCTCGACAACCACGGGATGCCCGCGGACAACGTGGTCTTCGAGGAGGACGCGCTGACGAAGCTCATCCGCGAGTACACGCGCGAGGCGGGCCTGCGCAACCTGGAGCGCGAGATCGCCAGCATCATCCGCAAGGTCGCGCGCCGGCGCGCGGAAGGCGAGCTCGATCCGGTGATCGTCGGCCCGGCCAAGGTCGAAGAGTTCCTCGGGGCGCCGACGTTCATGCGCGAGGAGATGGACGAGCGCACCCTCATCCCCGGCGTCTCCATCGGCCTCAGCTGGACGGCCGCCGGAGGCGAGGTCCTCTACATAGAGGCCACGCAGATGTGGGGCCAGAAGGGCCTCACCATCACCGGCCAGCTCGGCGACGTCATGAAGGAGTCGGCCCAGGCCGCACTGAGCTGGGTGCGGGCCCACGCCCGGCAGCTCGGCATCGAGGAGTCGTTCTTCGAGCGTGTGGACCTGCACCTCCACGTCCCCGAGGGCGCGATTCCCAAGGACGGTCCTTCCGCGGGCGTGACGCTGGTGACCGCGCTCGTCTCGCAGCTCACCGGCCGTCCGGTGCGCTCGCGGGTGGCCATGACGGGCGAGATCACGCTCTCCGGCCGCGTGCTGCCCGTCGGCGGCATCAAGGAGAAAGTGCTGGCCGCGCACCGCATGGGCATCAAGGAAGTCATCCTCCCCAAACGCAACGAGAAGGCGGTCAAGGAGGACATCCCGGACAACGTGCGGGAAGAGCTGAAGATCCACCTCGTCTCGTCGATCGAGGAAGTCCTCGAGCTGGCGCTGACCGCGGGCGATCCGTACGAGATGCGCGCGGATCATCAGCGGTGGCAGCTGAGACTGAGTAACTAAATTCAGGGGGGTCCGGCGCTGGAATGGACCCCCCTGCGCCTTCGGCTACCCCCCCCGGCCGCTCGTCGCGGATGAATCCGCTCCTCGCTGCTGGTCACCTGCTGGCAGCGTCTGCCATCACTCCGGAGGCTCATCCGGGGTGACGGCCTTCGTGTTTTCGGGAGGCGTCCGCCGGGCCCAGGTGTCGACGGCCATCCCTACCACCAGCAAGAGAACGATGGGCAATCCTAGCCCCCGGAACAGGCGATCGATCCGCTCACGGCGGCGCGCCGCCACGTCCAGGCCGAGAAGGAGCGCCAGCGCGGCCAGCCAGACCAGCGCGACGCGCCATTCGTCCGACGATGCGGACACCAGCGAAGGGAGGTAGGTTCCGATCGGCCGCTCTCCCGAGAGGGCTGCCCACAGCCGCGTCGGACGATCGCCGCGATTGAGGAGCAGCAGCGCCCCCGGCCGGATGGTCATGCCGATGGCAGCGGCGATGGCGAGCCCGACGAGCGGCCATCGCCAGCGCGCGAGCCCGGTGCGCGAGACGGCGACCCGCGCGGCGAGGGCGAGGGCGAGGACCGGAACCAGCGGCACCAGGAACCGGGCCGGCGGGCATTGTCCTCCCCACCACATCCGCCAGGGCAGCACGGGCGCGATCACGGCCGCGCCGACCAGGAGCGGCTCCCAGGCACGGAGGCGGACGAGGCGTCCCAGCCCGGCCATCGCGATCAGGAAGACGGGCGCGTACGGGAGCAGGCCGAAGGAGCGGTCGAGAAAGAGGCCGGCCAGGGCGCGCACGGGAGAGCCGCCCGCGTCCCTGGGCAGGCCGCCGTAGATGGCGAGGGGCGAGGCCACGCCGAAGATGGCGCGGTAATACAGGAGGAAGCCCGCGCCCATGGCGGCCGCGACGGCAAGGAAGGCGATACGCGCCGGGCCGCGGAGGCGGACCAGGGCGACGAGGGCGAGCGCGAGCGCCGCCGGGATCATCTTCAGGTGCAGCCAGGGCAGCGCGGAGGCGAGGAGCGCGGCCCCGACCGCGCCCGCCGCTCCGGGCCCGGAAAGGAGGAGCCGGAGCGAGACCGCGAGCGCCAGGGAGGCGGGCACCTCGGTGTAGATCTCGAAGGCGTAGAACGCGACCGGCGGCACCAGGGCAAGAGTCCAGGCCAGCAGCGCGGCCTCGTCGTCGTCGCTCGTGAGCCGGCGCGCCGCCTTCCACATCTCCAGGGAGAGCCCGGCCGCGGCCAGGGTCAGCGCGATCACGCAGAGCGGCCGGCCACCCAAAGCGTAGAGCGGCGCGAGGAGCAGGGCCAGACCCGGGCTGTGCGCGGGATAGGGCCGTCCATCCGCGCGGGGCGCCCCGTAGTGCGGCGTGATCGGGCCCGGCGTGTACTCGCGCCAGTCCTCCCGCGCGTGGTTGTCGCGGAGATCGAGGTCGTGCTCCCGCCAGAGGCTCTGGGCCATCAGCAGGTAGTGCGGCTCGTCGCCGGAGACGCGCAGGCGCAGCGTGTAGGAGAGCCCGACGACGAGCAGCAGCGCCCAGGCGGCGCCGAAGAGCAGGCCCGGGGAGGGCGCGATCCGTCGCGGGCGCGGAAGGGCGGGGACCAGGGCCAGGGCCGCGGCCAGGGCCAGGAGCAGGAGGCCCAGCGGTCCGCGGAGGACGCCGAGGACGGGCGCGACACGGACGCAGGCGGCAGCGCGAGAGAGGCCAAGGAGTCCCGCCGTCCAGGCCAGCGGCGCGATGATGCGGACCCGGCCGCCGCCGACCACCGTGCGCGCGGGATTGTCCCGCTCCCCGCCCCCCGCCTCAGGATTGACGGGCAGGAGCGCCATCGGTCATCATCTTTCGTCCATGTTGTGCCCGGAGTGTGGTGGGGAGAATCCCCCGGACGCCCACCGTTGCGGGCACTGCGGGAGCAGCCTCTCTGTTGCCGTGCTCGAGGTCGTGCGCGGCAGCGCCCCCGAAAAGATCCATTTCCTGCGGCCTCGCACCTACACCGTCGGCCGCGCCCGCTACAACGACATCGGCCTCACCGAGCCGTCGATCTCGAAGAGCCACGCCCGCATCGTGTACGGGAACGGGACTTTCGTGATCGAGGACCAGGGAAGTCTCCATGGCGTCTACGTCAACTCGTCGCGGGTGCAGAGGAGCGAGCTGCCTCCGGGCGCGCAGATCCAGCTCGGCAACGTCACCCTCAAGTTCTCCGCCCTCACGGGCGAGGGCTCCACCGAGCAGGTCGCGGAGCTGCCCTGGATCGAGCAGCAGCAGCTCCTCCTTTCGCTGGTGCAGGCCCTCAACTCCACCCTCGTCCTGAGCCAGGTGCTCGAGCAGGTGCTCGACGCCGTCATGCAGATCACCCGGGCCGAGCGCGGCTTCCTGCTCCTCGTCGAGGGCAGCGCGGATGCGGCCCGCCACCCGCTGGTCGGAGACCTGCGCGTCCATCTCGGGCGCCGGCGCGGCGCCTCTCTCGAGCCGGAGGACATGAGGGGCCTCTCCAATTCGGTCGTGCGACGTGCGGTCGAGACCGGGGAAACGGTGGCCACCGGAAATGCGGCCGCCGATCCCGCCCTCGGCCAGGTCCAGAGCGTCATCCTCATGGACTTGCGCACGATCGTCTGCATCCCCCTGCGCTCGCCCCGCGCGGACGAGGTCGAGGGGGCGCCGCGAGCGGTGGGCGCGATCTACGTCGACAACCAGGAGACCTCCGCCCCTTTCAGCGGGGACAGCCTCAAGACGGTGGAAGCGCTGGCCCGCCACGCCGCCCTCGCCATCGAGAACGCGCTGCTCTTCGAGCGCGAGCGGAAGAGGATCGAAGAGCTGCGCGCGACGCAGAAGCAGCTCCTGCAATCCGAGAAGCTGGCCACCATCGGCCAGATGGCCGCCGGCATCGCGCACGAGCTGAACACCCCGCTCACCTACATCATGGGCAACCTGGAGCTGTTGGAGGCCCAGCCCGCCAACCCGGCCCAGAGGGAGATGCTGGCGTCGATCGCCGTGGGGGCGGAGCGGATCACCAGCCTGGCCCAGCGCCTGCTCGCGTTCAGCCGTCCCGCCCAGGAAGAGCCCGTCGACGTTGCCGTCAACGAGGTCCTCGAGCGGAGCCTGAAGCTGTGCCACTACCAGATCCTGAAGGGCGGCGTCCTGCTGCGCAAGGAGCTCGCGGAGCCCCTGCCCCGGGTCAAGGGCGTGCCCAACCAGCTCGAGATGGCCTTCATCAACCTCGTGATCAACGCCGTCCACGCCATGGAGGGCGGGGGAACGTTGCGGGTGGCCACCGCGGCCCGGGACGGCCAGGTCGAGATCACCGTCGCGGACAGCGGCCAGGGCATCGCGCCGGAGATCCAGCCGACCATCTTCGAACCGTTCTTCACCACCAAGCCCGAAGGCAAGGGCACCGGCCTCGGCCTCTCCACCGTCCTCATGATCGTCGAGCGGCACAAGGGCCGCATCGATTTCACCAGCGCGTCCGGCGCGGGTACGACTTTCCGCATCACGATCCCGATTTCCGTTCCGTAGCGGGCGGCCGTGTCCGGGCGCCGCGGCGCTCGTGGGCGGCCGGCCACACTTGCGGCAGGGCGGGGGCGCGAAACCGCGGATTCTCGCATTCTCGGCGATGGCATGCCGCGTGCTGACGATCGCAGCGAGATGAGCCGGCTCAAGATCGTCGCCATCGTCTATGTGGTGAAGACACTGCTCTTCGGCATCGCCTGGCTGATGGTCCCCGACCTGCCCCAGCGCGCCATGACCAAGGCGCGCGCCACCTGGACGGCGGTCTCCGGCCGCCCCTGACCGGCCTTCGGTCTCAGCTCCCCAGCCCGTCGATGCGGCCGGTCTCCGCCACGCGTGCGGCGGCGGCCGCGCAGGCGGCCACGGCGGCGTCCAGATGGGCGAAGCGGGGATCCTTCGTGTGGCCCCCCCGGAACCGCGCATAGATCTGCTGTGCGATGACGGCCACCTTGAAGAGGCCGAAGGCATAGTAGAAGGGCAGCCGGGAGAGGTCCCGCCCCGTCGCGCGGCCGTAGCGCTCGGCCGCCTCCCGTCGGCGCAGGCTGCCGGGTTGGGTCGTCACATCCACGAACCCGGCCGCGCGGAACGCCGGCGGGTCGTCCGGATCCACCCAGTAGGCGAGCGTGGTCCCGAGGTCCATCAGCGGATCGCCGACCGTCGCCATCTCCCAATCGAGGACGGCCACCACCCGGTCGATGCCGTCCGGATCGAGCACCACGTTGTCGTGCTTGAAATCGTTGTGGATCAGGGCCAGATCGCTCGCCGGGGGCCGGTGCGCGTGGAGCCACGGCGCCACCCGCTCCATGGCGGGAACGTCCCCCGTGCGGGCCGCCTGGTAACGGGCGGTCCAGCCCGTCACCTGCCGCTCGACGTATCCCTGCCCGTGCCCGAGCGCCGCAAGTCCGGGCCGGCGATGATCGAGCGCGTGCAGCTCGGCCAGCGCGTCGACCAGCGCCTCCGAGACGGCTCGCCGCGCGCCCGGGTCGAGCGCGGCCGTGGACGCGCCCCCGCGCAGGATGACGCCGTGGACCCGCTCCATGAGATAGAAGGGCGCTCCGAGCACGGACGGGTCTTCGCAGTACGCGAGCGGGCGCGGCGCCTTCGGGTAGAGGGGAGCGAGGGCGGACAGGATCCGATGCTCGCGCCCCATGTCGTGCGCGCTCTTGATCGCGGCCCCGCGGGGCGGCCGCCGCAGCACCATCTCGCGGCCTCCCTTGACGACGAGGTACGTGAGGTTCGAGAAGCCCCGCGGGAACTGCTCGACGGTGAGCGCGCCCGCGAGCTCGGGCAGGGCCCGCGCGAGGAAGGCGTCCAGCGCCTGCGCATCGATCTCTTCGCCGGCGCGGACCGCGCGCGGCTGGTCGACGAGGGCGGCGTAGTCGCCGCCGTCTCCCATCAGATCTCCACGTCCACGCCGTAGGGACGGAGGACGTGGCGGGCCAGCGCGGACTTGTGGACCTCGTCGGGTCCGTCGTAGATGCGGGCCGCCCGCTCGTGGCGGTACCAGAAGGACAGGATGGTGTCCTCGGTGAGGCCGAGCGCGCCGTGCACCTGGACCGCGCGGTCCAGCACGCGGTCGAGGACGCCGGCCACGAAGAACTTGATCAGGGAGACGTCCGCCCTGGCGGCCGCCGCCCCTTCCGCGTCGATCCGCTCCGCCGTCCGCAGGACGAGCAGGCGCGCGGCGTCGATCTCGGCCCGGCTCTCCGCGATCGCGTGCTGGACGGCCTGCTTGCTGGCCAGGCGCACGCCGGGGGCCAGCTCGCGCCGCGCCGCGCGCTCGCAGGTCATGTGCAGGGCGCGCTCGCAGACGCCGATCCAGCGCAGGCAATGGTGGATCCGTCCGGGCCCCAGGCGCTCCTGGGCCAGCGCGAACCCCGCGCCCGGCGCCCCGATGCGCGCGGTCGCGGGCACGCGGCAGCCTTCGAAGGCGACTTCCCCGTGGCTGAAGTAGCCCGATCCCGCGTCGCCCATCACGGGAATGTTGCGCACCAGACGGTAGCCCGGCGTCTCCGTCGGAACCAGGAGCATGCTGGCGCGCTTGTGCGGCGGAGCCAGGACGTCGGTCACCGCCATCACGATCGCGAAGGCGGCGCCGTCGGCGCCGGAGGTGAACCACTTGCGGCCATCGATCACGTAGTCCGTGCCCTCGGCGCGGGCGGTGGTGGCGAGCCATACGGGATTCGAGCCCGCGCGGTCGGGCTCGGTCATGGCGAAGCAGCTTCGAATGGCTCCGGCGGCCAGCGGGCGCAGGAACCGCTCCTTCTGCTCCGCGCTTCCGTGGTGGAGCAGCAGTTCCATGTTGCCGACGTCGGGCGCCTGGCAGTTGAAGACGTAATGGCCCAGGGGCGACCAGCCGAGCTCCTCGCTCAGGCGGCCGAACACGGCCAGGGGCAGACCGGCGCCTCCATAGGCGGGGGGGAGATGCGGCGCGAGCAGCCCCTCCTCGCGCACGCGCTGGCGCAGCGCGTCGAGGCGCGGCGCGATCGCGCCCAGGCCGCCGGCGAGGAAATCGGGCTCGAGGAGGACGACGCCTTCGCGGACGATGGCGCGAACGCGGTGGAGGATCCCGTCCCGGGCGGCGTCACCCATCAGAGCGGCCGCGGCGGCGAGAGGAACGTGGCCTCGGTCGGACGCAGGGGGCGATCCAGCCAGAGGGGGCGGCGCAATCCGCCCGGACCCGGACCCGGCCGCGCGCGGGCCAGCCACTCGCGGTAGACCGCCATCGATCGCTTCGTGTCCACGTACACATCTCCGTAATGGTCCCCCGCCGGCGCCCGCGCGACCACGACCTTCTGGTGCCAGCAGTGCATCCCGGAGACGGGATCCGGGTGCACGGGGAAGGCGAGGTTCTGATGGACGCCGCCGTCGCTCCAGAAGATCCGGCTCGAATCGGGATCGTCGCTGCGGAACGGCCCGACGCCCTGCACCTGGCGCAGGAGCCAGCCGCCGTCGTGCGGAGCCAATCGCACCGCCGCCGTCGACCAGCGGCTGCCCTCGCCTTCGCGCAGCCGCCAGCGGCCGAGGTGGTGCGAGCAGGCGACGTCGCCGGGGGCGATCGACTCCGTCACCCAGGCCCGGTTCACGAAGTGGCCGATCTCCGTCGTCACGCGCAGGAGGTCGCCGGTCGCGATCCCGAGCCGGCGCGCGTCCCCGCCGTGGATCCAGACGGGATTGCGATGCGAGATCTCGCTGAGGTACTTCGCGTTGCCGCTGCGCGTGTGGATCAGCGTGGGCAGCCGAAAGGTCGGCAGGAGGAGCATCTCGCCCTTGGCCGCGTCCAGTGCATCCCGGTGGACGTGGCTGCGAATGTAGCCGGGCAGCGCCTCCTCCGGCCAGCCCCACTCCTCGAGCGTGCGCGAGTAGAGCTCGAGGCGCCGTGACGGCGTTGGGAACCCGCTCACGACTTCTCCGTCGATCTCCACGCCCACGGCCTTGCCCCCCACGTCCACGCGTCCCGTCTCCGGATCACGGGCCGCGCCCGCGGGCACGTCCACGGGCTGCGCGTGGCGCTCGTGGACGTCGCTCTCGATCAGGAACGCGCCGTAGCGCCGCATGTAATCGAGGGGGGCGAGCCCTTCGCGGGCCGCGGCCGCTGGGAGGCCGGGCACGGCGTTCTCGAAGATCCACCGGTAGTACTCCTCGACGGTGAGCTTCTCGCCCGGGCGATAGGGCGACTCGAACCAGCGCCGGATCCCGAGCGCGCCGTCGGGATCGATGCGCCAGCTCAGCTCGATCCAGAACTCGTCTTCCTCCCAGACCTCGCCGGGATTGGTCTCGTAGGTGAAACGGAAGCTCTCCCCCAGCCGCTCGCGCGCCGCGCGCACGACCGGCTGCCGGAAGCTCACCCACTTGCCGGAATGGGTCTCCTGGCTCTGGATGTCGTGGCGCTCGCCCGCGTGGCCCATGGGCAGGACGTAGTCCGCGAAGATCGCGGTCTCGCTCCAGGTCGGGGTGAGCGCGGCGTGCAGGCCCACCAGCGCCTCGTCCTTCAGGACGTCCACCCACATCATCCCGTCCGGGTTGGTCCAGACGGGGTTGTAGACGCGCGTGAAGTAGACGTCGAGCGTGCCGCGTCCTTCCTTGAGGAAGTGCGGGAGGAGGAAGCTCATCTCGTAGTGGCTGAGCGGCCATTCCCTCGGGAAGAGGAGGTCGTTCCACTGCGCGTGCTCCGGCGGCTCTTCCCAGAAGAAGGGCTTGTACTTGTTCCACGCGCTGGGGGAGGTGCCTCCGGGCGTGCCCACGCTCGCGGTCAGGACGGTCAGGAGCTGCAGGGCACGCGCCACCTGCCATCCGCCCAGGTTGCCGCTGGCACTTCCCCGCCAAACGTGCGATGCGAAGGCTCCCCGCGCCGCCCCGATCAGGCGCGCCACCTGGACGATGCGACGCCGGTCCACTCCGCTCTCCGCCTCCGCAAGCTCGGGTGTGAACTCGCGGTACTCGTCCTTGAGCGCGGCCACGAAGGCGGCGAAGGTGGGCTCCACGCCCGCGCGGCGATGGGCCATGTACTCCCGCCAGTTCGTCCAGCGCTCCACGTAGTCGAGGTCGGCCAGGCCTTCGTCCAGGAGCACCTTCGCCATGGCCAGGAGCACCGCCGCCTCGCTGCCCGGGTAGGTGGGCAGCCAGAAGTCGGCCATCGACGCCGTGTTGCTGAGGCGCGGGTCCATCACGGCCAGCTTCGCGCCCGCGAGCTTGCCCTCCATGATCCGCTGCGCGTGCGGGTTGAAGTAGTGGCCCGCTTCCAGATGGGACGAGAGGAGCAGGATGAAGCGCGCGCGCGCGTGGTCGGGGCTGGGCCGGTCGTATCCGGACCAGAGGGCGTAGCCGAGGCGCGCGGACGAGGAGCACACGTTCGTGTGCGAGTTGTGTCCGTCGATCCCCCAGGCCTTCAGCACGCGGTCCATGGCGCGCTCGTGGCCGGGGCGGCCGACGTGGTACATGACCTCGTTCCGGCGGCCCTCCTGGAACGCCTTGCGTATGCGCGCGCCGATCTCGTCCAGGACCTGGTCCCAGCTCACCCGCTGCCAGCGCCCGGCCCCGCGCGCGCCCGCGCGCTTGAGCGGGTAGAGGATCCGCTCCGGGTCGTGGATCTGGTTGATGGTGGCCGGCCCCTTCGCGCAGTTGCGCCCGCGTGAGGCCGGGTGGAGGGGATTGCCTTCGAACTTCCGCACCCGCATCGTCTCGCGGTCGACGAAGGCGAGCAGGCCGCAGGCGGCCTCGCAGTTGAAGCAGATCGTCGGGACCAGCAGGTAGCGGCGCTCGACGCGCCGCGGCCAGGCCTTGACGTCGTACTCGCGCCAGTCGTCCCAAAGGTCGGGCGGCGGGTAGGACTGCAGGGCGGAGCCGGGTAACAGCCGTTCTATCGTCATGCGAGGGGGATCCGCTGCGGCGCCTGCACGTAGAGGTGCTCCCAGACGAAGAGGCCGAACAGGGTCAGGGGCGCGGCCAGCAGGCGCAGGCCCGAGGGCCCCCAGAGGATCGAGAGGGGCAGGAGATGGCCCAGGACCAGCACGCCCGTCGTGAACCGCATGTCGTCCTGGATCAACCGCGCGGCCATCCGCGCGTCCTCGGTGGCATGGCGGCCCCACACCTCGCCCGCCACGAGCAGGCCGTTGAGGGGGAGGAGGAAGAGCAGCCAGGAAGGGGCGAACAGGGCGGCGCCGGCGGTCAGCGCCTGCACGAGGAGATGCGGGCCGAGAAGGGCCGACTGCCAGAGGTCGCGCCCCTTGGCTTGCCCGAACAGCAGGGCCGTATAGGTCGCGGTGCCGGCGGCCAGGAGGGCGGTGAGGCCGGTCAGGATGGGCGGCACGGGAAGGCGCGCCAGGCCCAGGCCGATGAGCGCGGTCAGCGCGAGGCCGTAGGCGGCGATCACGTAGGAGCCGCGGGTGAGCCAGGACCGCCACTGCGGGCGGGTCAGCGTCCACAGGAAACGCGCGGGCTGCCGAAGGTCCGCGACGAGCAGCGCGCCCGTCGTGGCCAGCGCGAGGAGCGCCACCACCAGCGCGCCGATCGCGACGGGCTCCCTCCACGGCAACCCGGCGGCGAGGACGGCCGGGACGAGGAAGGCGCCCGCGGCCAGCGACTTCGTCCAGAGATAGGCGGAGACCTTCCATCCCCACGAATTGCGGTGCTGCTCGCGCACGCCGTAGGTGCGGCGGGGCGCGCCCGCGGCATCGGGCGCGGGCAGGCCGGTGAGGCCGAGCAGCTGCGGCGCCTGCGCCCACATGTAGTCCGACGCCGGGGGCGCGGCCGCGGGAACCAGGGACGCCGCATCCGCCTCCACGTAGAACACCTTCGGACGGGTGCCCTTCTCCGGCTTGCGCACCTGGAGGGGGATGCGGCCCGCCATCTGCGCGAGGCGGCTGGAGGCGTCGTCGAGGTCGCCGGCCACGATCGCCTGCGTCGGGCAGACGGTGACGCAAGGCGGCTCCAGCCCCACCTCGACCTTGTGCGCGCAGAAGTTGCACTTCGCCGCCGTCTCCGTGGCGGGGTCGATGTAGATCGCGTCGTAGGGGCAGCCCTGCATGCAGGCCTTGCAGCCGATGCAGCGACCACCGTCGAAGTCCACGATCCCGTCGCGCCGCCGGAAGAGCGCCGTGGTCGGACAGATCTCCACGCAGGGTGCGTCCTGGCAGTGGTTGCAGCGCGTGACCTGGAAGGTGCGCCGCGTGTCCGGGAAGGC
>QHVP01000524.1 GCA_003222295.1 Acidobacteriota bacterium
CATCCTCGAGACGCGCCGTCCACCCCGCGCGGTCCGGCGGCGGCGCGAAGGGAAGGTCGGCCGTGCGATAGGCCGCGCGCAGCGGTCCCTCGATCGCCTCGCCCGCGCCCGCCTCGTCCACGGCGTCGGCCAGCGCCGCGCCGTAGCGATTGACGAGGTCGAGCGTGCCCCGCGGGTCCGGGTTCGCGTCGGCGCCGCAGCCGGCCACGAAGAGCGCGGTCGCGCCCGGATGCCGCTGCTCCAGCTCCGCCTGCGCCACGCCCGCGTAGTCGCCGTGGAAGCGCACGAAATCGGCGCGCAGCGTGGTGTTGTGGCAGGCATAGCCGAACACGAGGGCCAGGGGGCCGCGCCGGCCCTCCACGCGCAGCACGGGCACGCGATGCTCCACCGGCCCCAGGGGCGTGAACTGGACGCGCCGGTTGGCCGCGAAGGTGGCGCGCCCCTCGGCGGCGCGGAGCTCCACGGGCTCTCCTCGCTTCAGCGCGGCGCCGATCACGCGCACGACCTTCTCCTCGAGCACGCGCGTGTACTCGCGGACGTCCCGCCATTGCGCGTCGCTGAGGTCATAGGCCACCGCGAGCATCTCGTCGATCACGGGGCCGCAGTGGGTGTGGCTCGCGTTGAGGAGGAGCTGTTCACGCGCGAGACGATAGCGGCGGCGCGCCTCGTCCGCGATGCGGGCCCCGACGCCGGTGGTGAGGCCGAGCAGGTCGAGGGTGACGAGGACCACGCGCCGGCCCCGCGCGTCCTCCAGGGCGAGCGCCTTGGCATGCAACGGGCGCTCGACGCCTTGCGACGCCGACGTGCGGGCCGCGAACCCCGCCATCCACAAAGGCCGGCGCGGCGTGATGTCGACGGTGGCGACGCGCGCGCGCCAGCCCCCGTCCCCGGTCGCGATCTCGCGCCAGGGGAAGACGACGCTGCCGGCAAGGGCGCCCAGGAAGGAGCGGCGATCGTGAGGGTCTACTTCGCGGCCTCCGCCACCACGAGGCTCTGCGGACCGACCAGCGGCTTCCGCTCCACGAACCGCCATCCGGTCTCCTCGAACCATCCGCGCGCCTCCTCGTCGCTGTACACGTCGCCTTCGCCCGTGTTGATCAGGAACTCGCCCGCCATGAGCGCCGCGAAGACGGGCTCCGCGTGCGTGGGATCGGTCCAGAAGTCCACGATCAGGAGACGCGCCCCCTCCCGCACGCGCGCGCGGAGCCGGCGGAGAATCTCGAGGTTTCGCTCCGGCCCGAACAAATGGACGACGTTCCCCAGGATGAGCGCGTCTTTGCCCTCGGGGATCGGATCCTTGAACACGTCACCTTCGGCAATCTTGATCCGGCTCGCGGCCGGAGACGCGGCGACCGTCTTCCGAGCCACCGCCGCCGCCTGCGGCAGCTCGAATAGCGTCCCTTCGAGGTGAGGATGCTGGGTCAGGAGGAGGATCAGGAAGTTCCCGGTGCCCCCGCCCACGTCGAGCACGTGGCGGTGCCTCTTGAAGTCGTAGGCTGTAGCCAGCGCCATGGCCGCGCCTGTGGTGAACGCGCCCACGCCCTTGGAGAAGATCTCCTGCTCCTCCTTCGTGAGCTCGAGCTCGCCGAAGAGCGGCTTGCCGGTGCGGACCGCCTGCTCGAGCTTGTCCCACCGCGGATAGCTGAGCCGATTCCAGAAGCGGAGGAAATGGCGGAGGTCCATCGGACCCCGGCCGGTGAGAAAAGCCTGGGCGGCGGCGGTGTTTTCGTAACGGCTCCCCTGCCGCGCGACGAAGCCAAGCGCGACCATGGCATCCACGACGATTCGAGCCGTGCGGCGCGGGAGGCCGATCGCCCGGGCGATCTCGTCGAGCGCGACGGGCCCGTCCGCGAGCTTCTCGAATAGCCCGATCTCGTTGGCGACGAAGAGGTGCTTGCTGGCCATGAAGCCCTGCGCTGCCTGGATGATCGCGACCGGCGTGACGTCGCTGCTCATCGGGGTCTACCTCGGGAAGGACAGGTCCGGGCGCGCCACCGCCTCTCGCGTCTCGAACCGGCGCGTGAGCGCGATGGTCCGCGCGCCGAGGGCCTGGAACTCGGTCCCCAGCAGGGCCGCGAGCTTCGCATCCTCGGCCTGGTATTCGGCGGCGTCCGCCGCGCCCACGGACACGATGTAGGCGGGCAGCTCGGGGCCCATCACGACCTTGTAGACGTTGTATCCGTTCTTGACGCCCTTCGCCTTGAAGAGCTTCACGTACTCCGCGCCTACCGCCTCCGCTTCCGTCTCCCGCCCCGGCATCACGTAGTACATGCCGTAGTGGAAATAGCGTGGCGCGCCCGCCCGTGGCTCCGCGGGAGAGTAGGACAGCTCGGGGACGAGCTGGATGACCCACTCCTTGATGTACTCCGTGGCCGTTCCGCTGCGCTTGTTCAAGTCGGCGAACGACGCGCCCGCGGCCTGAGCGAGCGCGCCGAAGTCGGCGTTGATGGCGTCCATGCCGGCCAGGTTCGGGATGGGAGCCACGAACGTATAGGTGA
>QHVP01000527.1 GCA_003222295.1 Acidobacteriota bacterium
TCGGAGCGAAACGCGGTCTCGGGCGACGCCGTGCCGCCCCCCATCACCATCCCCGGATCGATGTCGTCGATGCGCTCTGCGATCCGCCTCATCGCCCGCGCGACCCGGCCCAGTCGCGGCTCGGACGGAGCGCGCCCGGCCGCGATCATCGTCCGCTCGTCGCGGGTGCTGAAGGCGTTCACGAAGTTGTAGTCGCGATAGTGCCGATCGATCTCCGCGGGCACGGTCGCGACGAGCGCAGGAGAGGCGGCGGAGGCCAGGGGCGCCCCCGCCGCGAGCAGCAGCATTGCCACCATCCACATGAGGACCTCCCTCGGCGGCTCGGCGCCGCCGGTCCGGGCCTACGAAACGAGCTTGGCGCTCAGGTTGATCTTCGTTGCCGCGAGCGCCTTCGACACCGGGCAGCCTTTCTTGGCCCCCTCCGCGATCTCCTGGAACTTGGCGTTGTCGATGCCGGGGACGTTCGCCTCCGTCACGAGGTCGATGGCCGTGATCCCGAAGCCCCCCTCGACCGGCTCGAGGTGCACTCCCGCGCTCGTGCTCACGCGCTTGGGCGTGAACCCGGCCTTCCCGAGGGCGGCGCTGAGGGCCATCGAGAAGCAGCCCGCATGCGCAGCGCCGATCAGCTCCTCGGGGTTGGTCCCCGTGCCCGACTCGAAGCGCGAGTTGAACGAGTAGGCCCCCTGGAACGCGCCGCTCCCGAGCGACATCGTCCCCTTGCCTTCCTTGAGCGTGCCGTCCCATTGCGCCTTCGCCGAACGTACCGGCATGGTGGATCTCCTTTCGATGAACGTCGATCGGCCGGATCCGCCCCGCCTCTAGCGGGGACCGCCGGCGTATTGCCCCGGGCTGCGGTCGAACTTCTCCTTGCAGCCCGGCGAACAGAAATAGTAGCGCCGGCCCTGGTACTCGGAAACGGCGGCCGCCGTGTTCTGGTCCACCTGCATGTGGCAGACGGGATCCGTGTGTAGGGGCATGGCGTGACCTCCTCTCGGCCGGAGCCGGCCGCAGGCTCCTCCCACCATAAGTGCCGCGTCGGACTTCTGTCAATCGCCGTTGACGGGCGCGTGGACCGGGCCTAAGTTCGAGAGAGGAGGTCGAATGCTGTTCCGCGACCGTGCCGACGCGGGTCGGCATCTCCTTTCCAAGCTGGGCGCCTACGAGGGCCGCCCGGACGTGCTCGTGCTGGGGTTGCCGCGCGGGGGGATCCCCGTGGGTTACGAGGTGGCCCGCGGCCTGGGCGCCCCCCTGGACGTGTTCGTCGTGCGCAAGCTCGGCGTGCCCGGCCAGGAGGAGCTGGCCATGGGCGCGATCGCCACCGGCGGCGTGCGCATCGTGAACCGGGACGTCGTCGATGCCCTTCACATCCCGCCCCACGTGGTGGACCGGGCGGCGGCGGAGGAGGCGCGCGAGCTGGAACGCCGCCAGCAGTCGTATCGCGGCGAGCGGCCCGAGCCGCGGGTCGAGGGCCAGACGGTGATCCTCGTCGACGACGGGCTGGCCACCGGCTCCACGATGCGGGCGGCGGTGGCCGCCCTGCGCCAGCAGGGACCGGCGCGCATCGTGATCGCGGTGCCCGTGGCCGCTCCCTCCACCTGTCAGGAGCTGCGCCAGGAGGTGGACGAGATCGTCTGCTTCGCGACGCCGGAGCCCTTCATGGCCGTGGGCCGGTTCTACGACGATTTCGCGCAGACGACGGACGAAGAGGTGAGAGAGCTGCTGGCGGCGGCGCGCGCCGGCGAAGGCGCGCCACGCGCGGGGGCGAGGGGGACGCATGGGTGACGATCGGGCACTGATCGAGGCGCTGGGAAAGGCCGCCCACCCGCTCACGGGGGCCGCATCGGACTACGACCCGCTCCTGGAGCGCGTCGGCGAGGCGCGAGTGGTGCTGCTCGGCGAGGCCAGCCACGGAACGCACGAGTTCTACCGTGAGCGGGCCCGCATCACGCGGCGCCTGATCGAGGAGAAGGGATTCGGGGCGGTCGTGGTCGAAGCGGACTGGCCCGACGCCTACCGTGTGAACCGCTTCGTGCGGGGCCTGCCCGGCGACGAGGAGGCGGTGGACGCCCTCCTTGGGTTCAAGCGGTTTCCGACCTGGATGTGGCGCAACGCGGACGTCCTCGATTTCGTGGGGTGGATGCGCGATCGCAACGACCATCTCGCGGAACCTCGGCGTGCCGGATTCTACGGGCTGGATCTCTACAGCCTGCACACGTCGATGCAGGCCGTGCTGCGCTACCTGGATCGCGTGGACCCGGCGGCGGCGCGGAGGGCCCGCGACCGCTACGCCTGTTTCGACCACTTCGGCGAGGACCCGCAGGCCTACGGCTACGCGGCCAGCTTCGGGCTCAGCGACGGCTGCCAGGACGACGTGGTCGCACCGCTGGTCGAGATCACGCGGCGCGCGCTCGATTACGCCCGCCGCGACGGCCTGGTGGCGGCGGACGAGTTCTTCCAGGCCGAGCAGAACGCCCGCCTCGTGAAGAACGCGGAGGCCTACTACCGCGCGATGTTCGAAGGTCGCGCGTCTTCCTGGAACCTCCGCGACCGGCATATGACGGAGACGCTCGAGGCCGTGGTCGCCCATCTCGCCCGCACCGGACGTCCGGCCAAGGTCGCCGTATGGGCGCACAACTCGCACCTCGGCGACGCGCGCTTCACGGAGATGGGGGAGGGCGGCGAAATCAACGTCGGCCAGCTCGTGCGCGAGAAGTTCGGAAAGGGCGCGGTCAACATCGGTTTCACGACCCACGCCGGCACCGTCACCGCGGCCACGGACTGGGACGCGCCCGCCGAGCGCAAGCGCGTGCGCCCCTCCCTGCCCGGCAGCTACGAGGGCCTTTTCCATGACGTCGGCCTGTCCCGCTTCCTCCTGATGCTGGGCCCCTCCGCGCCGGCGGGGCTGCATGAGCCGCGGCTGGAGCGGGCCATCGGCGTCATCTACCGGCCGGAGACCGAGCGGATGAGCCACTACTTCCACGCTCGCCTCCCGCAGCAGTTCGACGTCGTCCTCCACTTCGACGAGACCCGTGCGGTGGAGCCGCTGGAGCGGGTGGCGCCCCCGGTGGAGGAGGAGCTGCCCGAGACCTATCCCGCGGGAGTGTGAGATGGCCGCGACAGACGTCGACATCGAGCAGGAGGTCCGGCTCCCCGTTGATGGGGTGACCCTCGTCGGTGACCTGGCCCGACCCGCGGCCGCGCGCGGTGCCGTCCTGTTCGCCCACGGCTCCGGGAGCAGCCGCCACAGCCCGCGGAACCGAGCGGTGGCGCGCGTCCTGCGGTCGTCGGGCCTGGCCACGCTGCTCATCGACCTCCTGACCCGGAAGGAGGAAGCGGAGGATGCCGCCACCGGCCATCTGCGTTTCGACATCGCCCTGCTCGCGCGGCGCCTGGTGGTGGTGACCGACTGGTTGCACCAGGAGCCGGCCACCGGGCGACTGCCCGTCGGCTATTTCGGGGCGAGCACGGGCGGCGGCGCCGCCCTGGTGGCGGCGGCGGAACGCCCCGAGGTCTTCGCCGTCGTCTCTCGTGGCGGACGCCCCGATCTCGCGGGGCCCGCCCTGCCGCGGGTGTCCGTGCCCGCGCTCCTCATCGTGGGCGGCGACGACGTCCCCGTGATCGCGATGAACCGGGCGGCGGCCGCGCGCATGCGCGCCGAGGTCCGCATCGAGATCGTGCCCGGAGCGTCCCATCTGTTCGAGGAGCCCGGTGCCCTGGAGCGCGTAGCCGCGCTGGCCGCGCGCTGGTTCGAGGACCACCTGCCGCCACCCGCCGACGCCTCCTGAACGCGTGTTATCCTTCCGCGCGCTCGGGGCGGCGGTGGGCTCCGATACGAACCCAGGGAGGATCCTCATGCGCGTCGCGTCCCGTCTTCTTCTATTCCTGCCCGCGACCGTGCTCGCGGTTTCGGTATGGCCCGGCTGCGGAAAGAGCAAGTCACCCACGGCGGGAACGAACCCGAGCCCGGCGCCCACGCCCGCTCCGACGCCCACCCCGATTCCCAGCCCCAGCCTGCCCGGCATGGCGAGCTGCACGCGCATCGGCCTCGGCCACGACGGCGGCAACCTCTGCGACATGAGAGGTCCGACCTTCCAGGGCGACGTCGAGCAGGCCATCGCCGAGCTGCAGCGCGAGCAGCCCGCGATCTTCGAGGACAGCCCCGGCGGCCTCGTCATCGTGAGCCCGGGCCGCTTCTACGTCGGCATCATCGAGAAGCTGGACAAGAAGGGCATCTGCGCCGGGTTCGACAGCGAGGAGCTGCAGGTCAAGACCAGCAACGAGTTCAACGACCAGTACGCGCTGCGGACCTCGCGCGGCTTCCTGCGCACCGGCGCGTCCATCTACCGCGCCACCTGCCTCCCGGCCGCTTTCCCCACGCCCCTACCTCCTTTCCCACCGAACAACGGATGCAAGCTCGCCTCCAGCCTGGAGCTGACCTGCACGCGCGAGACCTCGAGCTACTACGGGGACGTGGAGCGCTCGATCGACGACGTCATCCGGACGCGGCCGGAGCTCTTCGACTTCGGCGTCCATGCCGTGGGCGCGGACTGGCCCGGCGTGCGGGATTTCCACGCCTACCACGAGGCCATCGCGCAATCGATGATCGCGAAGGGCTATTGCTCGCGCTTCGACGGCGAGGAGATCGTGGCCAAGAAGGAGAACCGGTTCTCCGAGCACTTCGACGTCTTCCTCGGCGAGGGGTTCGTCCGGCGGGGCGAGGGGATCTACCGCTCGACCTGCTGGCCGGCGGCGTTCTAGGGGGTCTCCCAAAGGTCGAAGACGTTGCCGCCTCCCTGGGATACGATGTTCCGGTGAGACAGAGCGCAGCCGTCTATCGGAACGTGGACGCCGACGAGGCCGCGCGCCTGATGGCCCGGGATGCGGTCCGGGTCCTCGACGTGCGGACGGCCGACGAGTACGAGACCGCCGGCCACATCCCGGGGGCGAACCTGCTCCCCGTCGACCTGATCGCCGCCGCCCCGGCCACCCTGCCCCGCGACGGCAAGCCCCTGCTCGTGTATTGCCAGCACGGCATCCGCAGCGTGACCGCGTCGAGGTTCCTGGCCGCGGCCGGGTTCAACGACGTGATGAACCTCGTCGGTGGCCTCTCCTGCTGGCGGGGGCCGCGGGAGCACGGCCCGGCCAGCGCCGACCGCCTGGCCGGCCCCTCTTCATGGCTCGTGCAGAACGCGGACCTCCTTCCCCGCCGCGGGAAGGCCCTCGACGTCGCCTGCGGCTCCGGCCGCCACGCGCTGCTGCTCTCCGCGGCCGGGCTCTCCGTGCGCGCGGTGGACCGGGACGCGGACGCGATCGGGGAGCTCAAGGCGGCGGCGCGCCGCCTCGGTTTCCGCGTGGAGACGGAGATCAAGGATCTCGAGACGGGCAGCGCCGACCTCGGCGACGAGGTCTACGACATCGTCCTCGTCGTGAGCTACCTGCACCGGCCGCTGTTCCCCGTCCTGACGCGCGCGATCCGCAAGGGGGGCTGGCTCCTGTACGAGACGTACACGACAGGGCAAGCCGCGCGCGGCAAGCCCACGAGCGCCGAGTACCTGCTCGAGCCCGGAGAGCTGGCGGGCCTGGTCGCGCCGCTCGAGGTCGTGCGCCGGCGGGAAGGCGAGTTCGAGGGGCGGATGGTCTCGGCGGTCGCGGCGCGCAAGGCCGCGAAGTAAGCGTCTCCTACATCCGCCGGTAATGCGGGCCACTCCCCCCTTCGCGCGGGGTCCAGCGCGGGCCCAGCACATCCGTCGCCTTGCAGTCCACGCAGTTCGGCGCGTTCACCACCAGGCTTTCGCCCTGGCGCTCGTATACCCCCGCCGGGCACATGTGCTGGTAGAACTCCGCGACCTCCGGCGGCTTGTCGCCGCCGACGATCAGGTGTGACGGGATGTCGTCGCGCGTCGCGTTGCCCGCCTTGAACACGGCCTCGACCTTCGCGAACGTGAGCTTCCCGTCCGGGGTGAAGGGCTCGGCGGGGACGGGTCGCCGCGGCACCGCGGCATCGGGCTCGGACGCGATCCGCCCGCCGGGGAACACGCCGCCGGTCACCGTCATGAGCGCGGCCTCGATCCCGCCCAGATAGAACCCCGCCTTCTGGAACACGAGCCGCATGTTCCGGCGCGCGCGCAGGTCGCGCACGATTGCGCTCGCGTCGACGAGCCGGTCGTATCCGGCCAGCCCCGCCGCCGACGTATCGCCGGCCTTGAGCGCGGCGAAGATGGTGCGCGCCGCATACAGGCCGGAAAGGATCGCGTAGTGAATGCCCTTGAGCGAGGCCACCTCGACGAACCCGGCGGCATCGCCGGCCAGCAGGATTCCGTCGCCGTGGCGCCGCTGCGGCAGCGCGTAGTAGCCGCCTTCCGGGATCGTCTTCGCGCCCCACTCGACCATCTCGCCGCCCTCGAGGTACGGACGGAAGAGGGGATGCCGCTTCATCTTCTGCAGCAGGAGGTGCGCGTCCAGCGTCGTCTCCCGATAGTCGAGGCCCACCACGAGCCCGAGCGACACGAGGTTGGGCTCGAGCGGATAGAAGAAGCTGCCGCCGAAAGCGTCGCGCGGCAGCGGCCAGCCCAGGGTGTGGATGACCGCCTCCAAGGGCCGCTTCGTTTCCCACAGCTCCTTGACCCCGAGGGCATAGATCATGGGGTTGGGGGAGCCGACCTGCTGCCAGCGCAGCCAGGCCTGGGTGAGCGCGCCGCGCGTGCCTTCCGCCAGCACGGTGACCCTGGCCTTGATGTCGGTGGGCGGCGTGTAGCCGTTGCCCGGCTGGCCGTCGCGCTTGAGGCCGCTCGGCGTGGTGCGGACGCCGCGCACGCGGCGGTCCTCGACGAGCAGGCTCTCGGCGGGGAAGCCCGTGAACATGTTGACGCCGAGGCCCTCGGCCTTGTCTCCCAGCCAGCGCACGATCTCGCACAGCGACGCCACGTAGTGGCCGTGGTTGCGCATGGTCGGGGGCGTGGGCAGGCGCAGCGCGCGGCCCTCCGTCAGCAGGTAGACGCGCTCCGCGCCCACGGGCGCGCGCAACGGGAGATCCGAGTCCTTCAGCTCCGGGAACAGCTCGCGCAGCGGAGCCGGGTTGACGACCGCGCCCGAGAGCGAATGACCGCCGAGCGCTTCCGCCTTCTCGAGCACCGCGATCTCGATGGGTCCGACTCCGCCTCCCGCCTCCTGGTCCTTCTTGACCAGGCGAGCGAGCTCGATGGCGCCGGCCAGACCCGCCGGCCCCCCGCCGACGAACACCACGTCCATCTCGACCGCCTCCGCGTCGGGCGAATCCGTACGGATGAGCCGGTCCAGCGGAAGGTCCGGCTGATGGCGCGCGGGCACGACGAGGCCGGACGAGGATGTTGTGCTCATGGACGCTCCTGAAGTCAGTCTAACGGGCGAAGCGCGCGGAGAGCCATTCCCGGATGAGAGTGATCTCGGCGGGGCAGACCTCGTGTCCCATCGCGAACTGGTGCCACCGCGCCTCGGCCCTGCCCTCTCCGTAGGCCGCGAAGGCGGCCCGCGCGCGAGAGATGTTCACCATGGGATCGAGGGTGCCGTGGCAGAACAGGAGCGGCGTGGTCCGGTTGGCCGCGCTCGTCTCGGCTTCCCGTGTTCGTCCCAGCACCTCGTACCCGCTGAGGACCATGATCCCGCGCAGGGGTTGCGCGTGACGGGTGCCGACGAACAGGGCCATCGCTCCGCCCTGGCTGAATCCCGCGAGCACCACGCTCTCGGAGGGGACCCCGCGCCCGGCTTCGCGCGCGATCAGGGCCTCGATCATCGTGGCGGATTCGCGGACGTCGTCCGCATCCTCGCCGCCGGCGGTGGCCAGGGCGAGGATGTCGTACCAGGCGGGCATGATGAGGCCGCCGTTGATGGTGACGCCGCGGGCGGGCGCATGCGGGAAGACGAACCGGACCTGGGGGAGCTGCAGCAGGGGGACGATGGGCTCGAAGTCGTGCCCGCTGGCCCCGAGACCATGCATCCAGATGACCGTCCCCGCCGGCTCGCCCTGCGCGTCGATCTCGACGCCGGGGAGGACGTCGGTCATTGCCCGGGGGGGACGCGCAGCTCCCAGGTGAGCTGGGCGCGATACGTATTGCCGCCCGCACCGATGGCGGCTTCCATGGACCAGCTCGTGGTGCCCACCGTCCAGACGTCCTCCAGCCGGCCGACCAGCGTCTTCTGCCCGCGCCGGATTTCCTTCGTGGCCAGCGAGACCGGGCGGTTCGACGACGAGCCGTTCACGGTCACCGAGGCCGTGATCGATTGCGGCTTGATGTCCTTCTTGCTGTCGTTCCTCAGGAAGATGGAGACGGCGTACGGTTCCCCCTGCGTGGGGTTGGCGGGCGTGACCTCGTACGTGACCGCGCATTCGCACTGCGACTTCACGACGGACCCGCCGTCGAACCCTTTGATGCCGCCTGCGGAAGCCTTGCCTTCGCTCATCGTGACCGCGGTGAGGAAGTAGCGGCCCACCGACGCGCGTTCTCCCTGCGCGCGGAGCTTGCCCGCTGCCGCCTCCGCGTTCTGCGGCTCGAGCTTGAGGACCTCGCCGAACTTGCCGATCGCCTCGTTGTAGCGCTTGGCCGCCATGGCCTGCTCGGCCTGGCTCAGGAGCGCGGGCACGGGGTTGACGGGCGCGGCCGGCGACGGCGTGGGGCGCGTCGTAGCCGGAGCAGGCTTGATGGGCGGCGGCGTGGCCGCAGGCGGCGCCACGGCGGCCGGTCCCGGCGTGGGCAGACCGGGCGCCGGCACCTCCGTGCCGGCCCGCGTCGCGGCCAGCGTCTCGCCGGCGCCGGGCGAGGGCCGGGCG
The DNA here is from genome assembly GCA_003222295.1 of Acidobacteriota bacterium. Lineage (GTDB taxonomy): Bacteria > Acidobacteriota > Vicinamibacteria > Fen-336 > Fen-336 > AA29. The sequence goes on from QHVP01000527.1 coordinate 8,804, forward strand.
GACGCCTCGCCCGTCGAGGGCCGCACCACGGTGACGTCTTCCTCGATCACCGGCGACGGAGCCGCCGCGACCGGAGAGGCCACGAGAGGGGAAGCTTGCGCCACCTGGCCGCCCGCGCCGGGCGGCTTGGGCCGGCGCCCAAGGAACCACCACGCGAGGCCGACGGTGGTGAGGACGGCGACGGCCACGACCATGAGGCCGATCGAGAGGCGGCGTCCGCCCCCGGCGGGCCGAGCCGGGGCCACGCCCGGATGGCTGGGGGTGGCCGGCCGTGACGCGGCCGGCTCGGACGGACGGGTCGGTACCTCTTCGTAGACCGGCGAGCGGTCGCGCAGCGGAGCCCGCGGCACCGGACCCGTTCGTACGCGCGGTGGAGGGTATCCGGTCGTCGCGGGACGTACGGGCGCCTCGCGCGTTGCGGGCGGGACCGGCGGCGTCTCCTTGGGAATCGTCTTCGACCACTGCGCCGCCGCCTTCCAACGGCTGGCCTCGGGGGGCCCGGCGGCGGGCCCGGTGGCGCCAGGGGAAGAAGCCGCATGCGCGGGCGGACGCACGAACATGGCCGCTTCATCGCCGAGGACCATCGTTGCGCTCGCGGCATCGCCCTCCTCCGCGGGCAGGCCGAGGAGCGCGGCGGGCGTGCCGGGGTGTGTCGGCTCGTTCCAGTCCTCGACGACGATCGGATCTTCGGGCGTGTCGTCGGATGACGGCGGGGGAGAGGCGGGCACGGCCTCGTCCGCGACCACCGGCATCGCCCGTGTCGGCTCGACCGGCCTGGGCGACGGCTCCGCAGGTGTGGGTACCTCACTCGCGGGCGCGGCCTTCGCGACCGAAGGCTCGTCCACGACCGGAGGCTCGCTCATCGACTCGCCCATCGACTTGACGATCACCGTCGCCGCGGCGGCTTCGTCCACGAACTCGGTCACCGGCCGGCGCTGCACCGCCTCCGCCGACCGCCGATCGAAAGGCAGCCCGAGGACCGACACCCGCTCCAGGCCCTCGTCCTGCAGGATGCGGAACAGCTGCGTACGCACGAGCATGACCCCGGAAATGAGCGACTCGGCGGCGTCGCTGTTCCGGGCCGCCTCGATCGCGCGGTCCATGGCTTCGAGGGTCTGCACGGACGAGAGGAGAAGGCGCTCGTGGCGCTTCTCGTATTCCTCGGAGAGCTGTCCCTCCAGGCGTTCGCGGAAGGCTTCGTTTTCGGTCTTGAGGGCGGTCATCGCGGCCGTGACCTCCGCGATGCGATCCTCGGCCAGCCGAGTGGCCTGGCGGAACGTCTCGGAGGAATCGGCTTCCGCGCTCTGCGAAGGGGGCGGGGCGTCCTTTTCGGACGGGGACGGGGCCTCAGCGTCCGTCCGGTCGGAATTCCGAGGATCGTCGGACAGGCGGCCTCCGCTGGCGGGGTTGCGCGCAGTATACCGTC
>QHVP01000530.1 GCA_003222295.1 Acidobacteriota bacterium
CCATGTACCAGCGGTCCCAGGCCACGACGGAATGGCTCATCAGCTGGTTGCTGATGATCCAGTCCCACTGCGTGTGGGCGTGTGTCGTGTAGATGCGCTGGGTGAAGCCCTCGCCGATGTAGTCCGTGTTTCCGGCCGAATTGCTCAGGGGGTCGTTCGGGACCGTGCAGCCCTGGGCCCCGCCGCAGTTGCGCACCGAGGGGCGGTTGTTGTAGTAGCCGCTGAACATCCCCTTGAACTTGGGCGAGAACTGGTGGTCGACGCGAAGGAGGATGTTGCGCGCATCCAGCACCCACGTCTGATCGCCCGCCGGGTTGCCGGCCACGTTGTTCGACAGGCCCGGGCGGTCGGGGTGCACCATGAGGGCGGCGTATCGCGAGGCCACCAGGCTCCGCATGGGGTCGCTCGCGGGGATGATGTTGCCCGGATAGGGGTCGCGCACGAGGACCCCGTTGACGGAGCGGGTGGTCGCGGGGTTGAAGATCTGCCCCCCGAAGATCGGCCGGCCGAGGACGTCCGTGCCGATCCGGTTGGTGGTCAGCAGCGCGCTGAAGTCGCCGCCCTTGAACGCGTCGATCGGCGTCGTGTTGCCGAAGCCCTCCAGCGTGCCCGAGCGGAAGCGGGTCCAGTCGGCGTTGATGAAGAAGAACGTCTTGTTCTTGATGATGGGCCCGCCCACCGTCGCCCCCCAGTTCTTGTTGTCGATCGGAGTCTTGGGGAGCTTGAAGAAGCCCTGGGAGTTCAGGGCGTCGTTGGCGAGGTAACTGTAGGCGCTGCCGTGGAACCTGTTGGTGCCCGACTTGGAGGTGTACTCGATGAAGCCGCCGCTGGTGTGGCCGTACTGGGCGGAATAGGTCGTCGTGATGACCGTGACCTCCTGGATCGCCTCGACGGTAGGAGCGCTCTCCTGGCTTCCCTGGTGGCCGGAGGCATATCCGAACGCGCCGCCGTCGAAGAAGTTCTCCGTCGCCCGCGCCTGCCCCCCGTTGATGCGGGAGTTGAACTGGCTCCCTCGGAACATCGGGTCGCCGTTAGGGGCCATCGGCAGGTAACCCGGCTGCATCTGGAGGACCGACTCGGCCAGGCGGACGTCGGCGGCGGTGACGATCGGGAGGTCCCCGTAGTACTTCTCGTTCACGCTGTGGCTGACGTCGGGCCGGGTGGACTCCACGGATTCCGCGGTGACTTCGACGGACTCGCTGAGGTTGCCGACCTGGAGCGTGACGTCGTGACGGATCACGTCGCCCGGACCGAGCACGATCCCCGAGGTCACCGACTTCTTGAACCCGGTGAGATTGACGGACACGGTGTAGGTGCCGAGCACCAGGGGAGCGGTCGTGTAGGCCCCCGCGGAATTGGTCGTCAGGTCGGTCGCGACGCCGGTCGCTTCGTTCCTGATGCTGACCGTCGCGCCCGGGATCCCGGAGCCCTGGGGGTCCGCGACCACGCCCCCGATGATGCCGCGGTCGGAGCGCTGGGCCAGGACGGGACTGCTCAAGGAAATGAGCAGGAGAAGCGCGGCCCCGAAACGGGACGGCGCGAGGAGAGACCTCGTCATATCCACCTCCCGGCGACAGCCACCCGGCGACTTTTTCTGTGGGTCTATATAGCCGGATCCGGCGATCTCGGTCAAGAAGAATTTTTCATATAGTCATATGATATGAGGTCACCGAAGTCGCGGAATGGCCGGCCTTTGAGGGCGGCGCGCGCGGGCAGGCGCAAACATTACGGGCGGCCACGGCCCCCCGGAGCCGCTAGGACGAGAGCGCCAGCACGACGACCGACCGCGGGGGCAGCGCCACCTTGAGCACGGGACCCTGCAGGCTGGCCCCGGTGAAGGCGGCGGGCTGGACGCGGTCCGGGGCGGCGAAGGTGTTGTGCGCGTCCATCGCGGGGGCGGTCAGGACACGGCCGGAGACGGAGCGCAGCGCCGGCCCCTCGATGCGCGCCTCCACCGTCGCCGCCACCTTGGGATCGAGGTTCACCAGGCTCAGGTGCAAGAGGCCCTGGGCGTCGCGGGACGCGGCGGCGCTGACGGCGGGAAGGGAATCGGGGCCGAGGACCGAGTTGTCCGTGGCCACGTCCACGGGCAGGAAGGTCGCATCGTGGTGCACCTGGTACATGTCGAAGACGTGGTAGGTCGGCGTGAGAACGATCTTGTCGCCTTCGGTGAGGATCAGGGCCTGCAGCACGTTGACGAGCTGGGCGATGTTGGCCATCTTCACGCGCCTCGCGTGGCGATGGAAGATGTTGAAGGTGGCGCCGGCGACGACGGCGTCGCGAATCGTGTTCTGCTGGTTGAGGAACGCCGGGTTCGTGCCCGGGGCCGCGGAGTACCAGGTGCCCCATTCGTCGACGTACAGGCCGACGCGGCCGCCGGGGTCGTGTTTCTCCATGATCTTCTCGGCGTCGGTCAGGAGCCCGTCGATCTTGAGCGCGTCTCGCAGCACCGCGTACCAGTCCTTCTCCGGGAAGCCGGTGGCCGGGAGCTTGTCCTTCCACGTGTTGCCGAGCGTGTAGTAGTGCATCGAGATGCCCTGCACGCCCTCCTTGACGCGCTCCGCGAGCACGTCGAGCCAGCGCAGGTCGGTGCCTCCCGGCCCCGCGGCGATGCGCTCGAGGCGATTGCCGGACCAGTCGCGCGCGTAGACGCTGAAGCGGCGGTAGAGGTCGGAGTAGTACTCGTGCGTCATGCGGCCGCCGCAACCCCAGTTCTCGTTGCCGATCCCGAGAAAGGGAACCTTCCAGGGATCGCGGCGGCCGCTGGCCTGCCGGAGCCGGGCCAGGTCGCTGTCGCCGCCGAAGGTCATGTATTCGATCCAGTCCGCCATCTCCTGCGGAGAGCCGCTGCCGACGTTGGCGGCCACGTAGGGATCGGCGCCGATCTGCTCGCAGAAATCGAGGAACTCGTTGGTGCCGAAGCTGTTGTCCTCTACCACGCCGCCCCAATGGATGTTGACGCGCCGGGGCCGCTTTTCCGCCGCGCCCACGCCGTCCTGCCAGTGGTACTGATCGGCGAAACAGCCGCCCGGCCAGCGCAGGTTGGGGATCTTGATCTTGCGGAGGGCTTGCACGACGTCGTTGCGGATGCCGCGGGTGTTCGGGATCTTCGAGCCGGGGCCGACCCACAACCCGTCGTAGATGCAGCGGCCGAGGTGCTCGGCAAAGTGCCCGTAGAGATGCCGGCTGATCTGCGGACCGGGCTCACCCGCCCGGATGGTGAGGGTGGCGCGCCTCGTCTCCTGCGCGAGGGCGACATGCGTGTGCACGAGCAGCAAGCCGGACAGCAAAACCGATACGGCCAGGGCCCTTCGTTTCATGGCCAGACTCCTATCCGTGCTCGTTCTCGACCCACGCGCGCGTGATCGTCATGCGATCTGAAGTGAGACGGCGACGACCGCCTGCTTCGGGATCGTGACCGTCGCCGTGTCCCCCGAAATCTGTATGGCCAGAGCGGCCAGCGCGACTTCGCCGGGCTTTTCGAACGTGTTCGTGGCGTGCATGTCCGGGTGGGTCAATACCGCCGCGCGGCCTTCGCGGAGTCGCGCTCCCCCCGACAACCGGATCCGGGTCACGACGCGGTCCTGCAGCGAGGGGTTCGTCAGGGTGACGGTCAGGACCCGGTCGCGAACGGAGGCGGAGCCGGAGAGGCCCGGCAGCCGCCCCGAGCCCTCGAGCAGCGGAACCGTCATCTCGGGAAAGCTGATCCGGGCGGGCACGAGCCGGGCCCCCATGTGCGGCCGGTACATCTCGAACGTGTAGTAGGCGGGCGTGCGCGTGTAACGGTCGCCCGTGGCCGCGAAGAGCGAGTGCAGGCAGTTGATGGTCTGCGCGACGTTGGCCATCTCGATCTTGTCCGCGTGGCGGTTGAAGACGTCGAAGGTCATGGCCGCGTGCAGGGCGTCGCGCAGGGTGATCGTCTGGCTGAGGATGTAGTCCGGGCCGAGCTCGGTGCCGCCCCGGTACCAGTTGCCCCACTCGTCGATCACGAAGCGCGCGCGGTGCTCGGGGTCGTAGCGGGCCATGATGGCCCAGTGGTCGGTGATGACCTTCTCGATGTGGACGCCCTTGTGCAGGACGGCGTACCAGCCCTTCTCGTCGAACCGCGCCCCGTCTTCGCCGGTCTGCCGGAAGTCGGTGTAGTAGTGCAAGGCAAGGCCGTCGACGCGGACGCCCAGGCCCCGTACGTTCTGCAGCCCGCGGCCACCATCGTGGGGCGGTGGCTGCAGTCCGGCGAAGAAGCCCTCCGTCCAGCCGACGTCGCCGTCGGTGGAGTGTCCCCGCGGCCCCGCGG
>QHVP01000075.1 GCA_003222295.1 Acidobacteriota bacterium
CCCCGCGATAGTCGGTGGAGATGGGCTCGACCCAGTCCGGCTTGTCCGCGGCCAGGTCTTCTTCGGAGAAGTAGCCGCCGCTGCGCTTCGAGAAGGCCACCAGGTCCTTCGCGATGGGGCCGCGGTAGTAGGCGTCGCGCCCGCCGGTGGCGATGGCTTCGTACGCGCGCGCGAGGTCGGGGTTCTTGAAGACCTCGCCTTCGCGCGGAGCGCGGCCGCCGGGCAGATAGGTGTGCGCGAAGCCGGGGGCATCCTTGTACTTGCGCGCGCCCGCCTCCCACAGGGCGGCGATGATCTCGGGCACCGCCTCGCCCTCCCGCGCGGCGCGAATAGTGGGCGCGAGCAGGTCGGCCATGGGCAGCCGCCCGAACTTCTCGTGCAGCGCGAACCAGCCGTCGGCAGCGCCGGGCACCGTCCAGGAGTCGGGCGTGCGATCGCGGATGGTGCCGTCCGCGTCGGGCTTGACCTTGTCCGCGGTGAGCGCGCGCGGGGCGCGGCCGGAGGCGTTGAGGCCGTAGAGCTTCTGGGTCTTCGCGTCCCATACCATCGCGAAGAGGTCGCCGCCGATACCGCAGGACATGGGCTCGAGGAAGCCGAGGGCCGCGTTGACGGCGATGGCGGCGTCCGCCGCGCTGCCGCCCTTCTTCAGGACGTCCACGCCGATTTGCACGGCCAGAGGATGCGCGGCCGCCACCATGCCGTGCCGCGCGTAGACCACGGACCGCGTCGCGAACGACCGGCCGGCGGGACGCTCGGATGGCGCGCCGGGGTTTGCCGTCATCAGGATCACCAGGACGGCAGCCAGGCGACGGCGCATGAGGTCTCCTTTGTCATCCACGCTCGATCTCGAAGCCGGCACCGACCCAGGCGGCGGTGCCTCCCGTCACGTTGGCCACGTCGCGGAAGCCGCGGCGGGCGAGCAGGCTCGTGGCCGCGCTCGACCGGTACCCACCCGCGCAGAGGACCGCGGTCGGACGCGTGGGGTCCAGGCGGGCCACGTCGCTCTCGAGGCGATCGAGAGGGACATGCAGGACGCCGGGCACGTGGCCCGTCGCGTACTCGCCGGCGCGGCGGACGTCCACGATCTGCAGTTCGGGGACGGCGCGCTGCCGCCGGCGCAGCTCCTCGACGGGGATCTGCGGCACCACGGACAGCGAACGGCCGGATGACTTCCAGGCTTCGACGCCGCCGGCGAGCCAGCCGGCCACCGATTCCAGGCCGACCCGGGCCAGGCGCGTCGCCGCCTCCCGCGCGTGCTCGCCGCCGTCGGCGACGATGACGAGCGGCGTCGCCGCCTCGAGCAGCGTGCCCGCCCAGGAGGCGAACTGGCCGCCGAGGCCGATGTTGAGCGCGCTCGGGACGTGCCCGGCGCCGAAGTCGGCGGCGGGCCGCACGTCCACGGCGACCGCGCCGGCGGCGAGATGGCGCTCGGCCTGCGCGGGGTCGAGCGCGGCCGGTGGCGGCTGCGACCCCAGCGGGCGCGCGCCCTCCCGGTTGAGGGCCACGTCGAGGGGAAAGTAGCGCGGCACCTCGGGAAGGTCGCGCGTGGTCACGCGTACGAACTCCTCGCGGCTCATCGGCTGCAGCGCCCAGTTCCCCCGCCGCTGGGCGCCGACGGTGGAGGAGGTCTCGCTCGAGATGTTCCGGCCGCAGAGCGAGCCCGCCCCGTGCGCGGGATAGACCTCCACCGCGTCGGGCAGGGACAGGATCTTCTGGTGGAGCGAATCGTAGAGGAGGCCCGCCATGTGCTCGGCGCTGACGCCCTCCCCACCCGCGAGGTCGGGGCGTCCCACGTCACCGACGAACAGGGTGTCGCCGGTGAGCACGAGCCGCGGCGTGGGCGAGGCTTCGGTGTCGATGGCGAGGACGGAGATGCTTTCCGGCGTGTGTCCCGGCGTCTCCAGGAAACGCAGGACGACCTTGCCCACGCGGACCTCATCCCCGTCGCCGACGGCGAGGTGCGGCACCTGCGCGCGGGCCTGGCGGCCGAACACGATCCGCGCGCCCGTCCGCTCGGCCAGCTCGCGGTGGCCGCTCACGAAGTCCGCGTGCAGATGGGTCTCGACGACGTAGCGGATGCGCAGGCCGTGCTCTTTCGCCACGCGCAGGTAGTCGTCGACGTCCCGGCGGGGGTCGACCACGGCGGCCTCGCCGTCGGAGCCGATCAGGTACGACGCGTGGGCCAGGCAGCCGAGATAGAACTGCTCGAAGTACATGCCCCTGCCCTCCAGGCCCATACGATATAAGATCCGGCGCCCGAGGGATGAACGACATGATCCATACGACGAGGTCACGGCCGTCCCTGCTCGCCGTCCTGCTCGTCTTGATCCCCGTGCTCGCCCCTGCGGCCACCGCGCCGCGCGCGAACGAGCAGCCGGCGCGCCCGGGCGCGCAGGGCGGCGGGACGACGCTCCTGCCCAACGGCTGGCGCATCGCGCCGGCCGGGCGGCATGTTTCGGTCGGCGACCTTCCCCTGGCCATGGTGGAGTCGCCGGACGGCCGTTACCTGATCGTGAGCAACGACGGCTACGCGAAGCCGACGCTCACGGTGGTCGACGTCGCGCGCCTGAACGTGAAGAGCCGCCTCCCTCTCGACAACGCCTGGCTGGGCCTCGCCTGGCACCCGGACGGCAAACGGCTGTTCTCGTCGGGAGCGGGGGAGAGCAGCGTGCGCGAGCTTCTCTGGGAGGCCAGCGGCGTGCTCACCCCGGGCGCCCGCATCGACCTCAAGCGTCCGGCGAGCGAAAGCTTCGTGGCCGGAGTCGCCGTCTCTCCGGATGGATCGCGCGTGTTCGCCGTGCACGCCCTGGGGGAGCTGCTCTCCGCGATCACGCTGGGCAGCGAAGGCATGCCGGCCGTCACCCAGGTGGAGCTTCCCGCCGAAGGCTACACGGCCCTGGTCACACCCGACGGGCGTACCCTCTACGTCTCGCTCTGGGGGGGAGCGAAGGTCCTCGCCTTCGATCCCGTCACTCTCGAGCCACGAGGCGAGATCGCGGTCGGCGAGCATCCCAGCGCGATGGTGCTGTCGAAGGACGGCACGCGGCTGTTCGTGGCCTGCGCGAACACGAACGCGGTGTGGGTCGTCGACCTCGCGGCGCAGACGGCGCGGGAGCAGATCTCGGTGGCCCTCTATCCGAGTGCCCCCGCGGGCAGCACGCCCAACGGCCTCGGCCTCTCTTCCGACGGCGAGACCCTGCTCGTGGCCAGCGCCGACAACAACGCCATCGCGGTGGTCGACGTCCGCCGGCCCGGCGCGAGCGTCGTGAAGGGATTCATCCCGACCGGCTGGTACCCGACGGCCGTCCAGTTCAGTCGTGACGGCAAGCGCATCTACGTCCTGAGCGGCAAGGGCCTCACGTCGATGGCCAACCCCCGCGGCCCCCAGCCCGGGGTGCCGACGGCCCCCGGGCAGTACGCAGGCTCGATGCTGCAGGGCTCGCTGTCGGTGGTGCCCGTTCCCGACGCCGCGCAGCTCGCCGCCTACACGAAGACGGTCCTCGCGGTCACGCCCTACACCGACGCCGCGCGGCTCGCGCCCGCCCAGGCGCCGGCGGGGTCGCCCATCCCCCGCAAGGTCGGCGACCCTTCGCCCATCAAGCACGTCTTCTACGTCATCCGCGAGAACCGGACGTACGACCAGATCCTGGGCGATCTGGAGAAGGGCAACGGCGATCCCACCCTGTGCCTCTTTGGCGAGGAGGCGACGCCCAACGCGCACGCCCTGGCCCGCGAGTTCGTGCTGCTCGACAACTTCTACGTGGACGCCGAGGTCAGCTTCAGCGGGCACGCCTTCTCGACCGCGGCCTACGCTACGCCCATCGCGGGGGAAAGTACCTGAGCGAAGGCGGAGGGACCCAGCGGAATGCCTACGGCAACGTCACCGCGCCGGAGCACGGCTACATCTGGGACGCGGCCAAGCGCGCGGGCAAGACTGTGCGCAGCTACGGCGAGTTCGCGACGCGGGACGAGGGCCGGCGCGCCCAGGCCGCGGAAGCAGGCCGGGCCGGCGGAGCGGGTCCGATCGAGGCCACGGTGCCCGGGCTCCGCGGCCTGGTGAGCCCGACCTACCCGCCCTGGGACCTGAGCATTCCCGACAGCCAGCGCGTGGACGTCTGGCAGAAGGAGTTCGCCGAGTACGAGAAGAGCGGCGACCTGCCCGCGCTCTCCATCATCCGCCTCGGCAACGACCACACGTCGGGCACGAACCCGGCGTATCCCACCCCGACGGCGATGATCGCGGAGAACGACCTCGCCCTCGGCCGGCTCGTGGACATCATCACCCGCAGCTCGTACTGGAAGCAGGCCTTCGTGGCCAGCCCCTACGTGCGCCGGGGGGCAGTGGACAGCACCCTGTACACCACGTCAGGAATGCTGCGCACCATCGAGCTGATCCTGGGTCTGCCCCCCATGAGCCAGTACGACGCGGCGGCGGCCCCGATGTACCGCTCCTTCCAGGCCTCGCCCGTGCTCACGCCGTACACGCACCGCCCGGCGCGCGTCCGCCTGGACGAGCGAAACGATGCCTCCGCGCCCGGGGCGGCGGCGTCCATGGCCATGGACTTCTCCGAGCCCGACCGCGCCCCGGACCTCGAGCTCAACGAGATCGTGTGGAGGGCCGTGCGCGGGGCGCAGGCGACGATGCCGCCGCCGGTGCGGGCCGCCTTCGTACGGCCGATCGGCGCAGACGAGGAGGAGCACGGCGCGGACGAGGACAACCATCGCCGCTGAGGGCAGCGCGACCTCGCCCTATCCGTCCCAGGACGGATAGCCCGCTGCGAACGGCTACCGGTGCAGGAGCATGTACACGCCCAGCGCGGTGATCAGGATGGAGACCGAGGGGCGGAACACCTGTTCCGGGATTCGCCGCAGCACGCGCACGCCGACGACGGTGCCGAGCAGTACGCCCGCCGTCGCCGCCACGATCTCCGGCCACACGCGGAGGAGCGCGCGCCATTCCGTCCAGACGTAGACGGGCAGCCGTGCGCCGTCGACCACGAGGGCGACGGCCGTCGCCGTGGCGACGAAGGCCTCCTTCGGGAGGTCGAAACCCATCAGCGCCGCCGACCGTATCCCTCCCCGGTTGCCGACCAGCCCGCCGAATAGCCCGGAGAGCAGGCCCGCCACCCATGCCGTCCGGCGGCCGAGCCGCAGGCGCTCGGCCAGGCCGACGAGGCCGTTCAGGCCCGCGAAGATCAGCAGCACGCCCAGGACGATGGAGAGGATGGGCGCTTTCACCCTGGCGTTGATGAGGGCGCCGAGGAGACCTCCCGCCGCGCTGAGGACGCCGAAGCGCACGAACGCCCGCCGGTCCACATGGGGGCGCAGCTTGACGAAACGCACGGCCGTTCCCACGACGTGCGGGATCGAGACCGCCGCCACCGCGACCTTGGTCCCGACATGGGTGGAGAGGACCGGCGTCAACAGGCTGCCGATCCCGAAGCCGCCGACCGCCGCCACCGCCCCCGCCAGGGTCCCGGCCAGCAGGACGAGGACGTCGAAGATCACCGCGGCGTGAACTGCTTCAGGTCGTAGATGCCGAGCGTCTTCTCGAGGCCGGCCACGCGTTCGACCATCCCCTCGAACCCTTCCTGGCCGAACTTCCGGTGCTCCTCGTCCTCGAAGGCCTCGCCGAGGGCATCGTATTCGTGCGCGGACACGAGGCGGCGCAGGGCGGGGAAGAGCACGGTGTCCTCGCGCGCCTCATGCGGCGCGTACATCCGGGTGAAGGATTCGAGGGCGGCGGCAAGATCCTTCTTGTCGCTGGCGCCCTTGAGGCCGCCCGCGGTGAGGGCGAGGATCCTCTCCGTCACGCGGCGGCCGGCCTTGTGCTGCTCCTCGAGGACGTCCACCAGTTCGACGAGCGTGTGGCGGGTGCGGAAGCGCGGGAAGAGGTGCTTCTCCTCCAGTTGCTCGTGGTACTCCTCGATGAAGGATCGGATGATCCGCGCTCCCCCCGTGACGGCCTCCGGCGGGAACTCCGCGTTCGCGCGGATGCGCCGTCCCACCTCGTCGTAGAGGAGCAGGACGCGCTTGAGCAAGCCGTGCTCGCGCATCAGGTCCTCGGTGGGAGTGACGTCTTCCTCCTTCTCCTTTCGCACCACGGGTTTCTTGACCGGTGCCGGCGAGGCGCCCACGAGCAGGAGAGCGGGAGCGGCGGACTCGATGAAAAGACGGCGGCCCGGGATTTCCATGAAGGTCCTCCGGATGCCACCAGCATACGTCTCGACCGGAAGCGGCGCGGTGTAGAGTCAAGAGATGTTTGCCCTGCTGTTGCTCCTCAGCGTCCAGATCGGCCCCGCGGCGGGGACGCCGAACCGGCAGCCGCAGCTCGCGGCTCGCGATGACGCCGTCGGCGTGGCCTACGGCGCCGGGAACGCCATCTACTTCGCCGCATCCACGGATGGCGCCGCGACGTTCGGACCGCCGGTGCTGGTCTCTTCCCAGGGCGAGCTTGCGCTGGGGATGCACCGCGGGCCTCGCATCGCCTACACGGGCCAGGGCATCGTGATTTCCGCCGTGGTGGGCCAGCAAGGGGAAGGCAAGGACGGCGACGTCATGGCCTGGCGGTCCCTGGATGGCGGGAAGAGCTGGTCGGCGCCCGTGCGTGTGAACGACGTCCCCGGCTCGGCCCGCGAAGGCCTTCACGCCATGGCCTTCGGCGGCCGCGACACGCTGTTCGCGGCCTGGCTCGATCTGCGCGAGAAAGGAACGCGGATCTACGGCTCGGTGTCGAGGGACGGAGGCGCCACGTGGTCGGAGAACAGGCTCGTGTATCGGTCGCCCTCCGGCACGGTGTGCCAATGCTGCCATCCCTCGGTCGCGGTGGACCGTTCCGGCGTCATCCTCGTCATGTTCCGCAACGCGCTGGAGGGATCTCGCGACCTGTACCTCGCCCGGTCGGCCGACGGCGGGAAGACCTTCGCGGCGGCGCAGAAGGTCGGCGGGGGCACGTGGAAGCTGGACGCCTGCCCCATGGACGGCGGCGGCGTGACGGTGGACGAGAAGGGCCGGGTGGCGACGATCTGGCGCAGAGAGGGAACCGTGTTCGCGACCCGCGGAGGCGATGCCGAGGAACCGCTGGGTCTGGGCCGGAACCCGACGGTGGTGGCGACGACGGCTGGCGCCTACAGTGCCTGGACCGAAGGGACCTCCGTCCGGGTCAAGACGCGGGGAGCGGCGCCGCCTGAGACCGTGGACGAGGACGGGGCGTTCCCCGCGCTGGCAGTGGTCCGCGACGGCTCCGCCGTGGTGGCCTGGGAGGCGAAGGGTGCGATCGTGATCCGGAAGATTCGCTAGGCCTGGCGATCTTCTACCGGCGCTGCTTGGCGCAGGAGCAGTCCTTCGGACAATTGCACTTGCCGCCGATATCGCACGCGCAGCTCGAACGACCACAAGCGGAACACTTCATCGGACACCTCCTTGCGAACGGTCGATTCCAGTATGACGAATCCCTCCCGCTCCGGGGTGGCCTCGTCGCTCAATCCCCTCACCGCAGCTCCCCCCGCACGAAGAGCATGAAGGACCGCGGCCGCCGGCTGCCGTATTCGTGCTCGATCTTGGCGGGGACGAAATGAAGACTGCCCAGACCGCCGACGCCCAGGGCGAGGTGCCCCGACCGCACCACGTCGAAGATATAGCCGACGCTGACCTTCTCCACGTCGAATACCTCGTGAGCGTGCGCTCCGCTCTCGAACAGCTCGTCCTTCCGCGCAGTCTCGCCGCGGCCGAAGAAGGTGTGGCGGTCCGTGCGCAGGGTCGATTCCAGGAGGACGGCGTTCGTGTTGCCGCCAGGGTCCTTCGCGTTGTGGCCCCAGGCCAGCGTGCTCTGCCAATTCGATCCTCCGCCCCGCGGCCGGTTGTAGGTCACCGACGCCGTCGTGCGATTGACGTCGATACCCGGCTCGAGCTGCTCGGGCTCCTTGAGGTGCCCATAGCTCGCCTGGAGGGACCAGTTCGCGGAGGGATTGAAGGTGAGGCGACCCGAGGCCGAGTTGAATCGGGGCGCCTCGATGTCCCAGCGATTCTGGTCGGGCTCGGATCCGTTGAAGGCGGAGGCCTCCACCTTCCACCGCGCAAACGTGAGGCCGGCGGTGGCCACCCCGAAGGAGATGTGCGTCGAGTCCAGCCAGTGGTGGCCGATGGGCGCCTCCGGCAGCTCCATCGCGGAGAACCGGTGCATGAACGTCGGCGGTCCCAGCGCCGGCTCACCGGGCAGGCCGAAATAGCCGAAGACGGAGCCGTGTTTGCCCAGGGGATGGCTGTACACCGCAGCCAGCTCCATGAAGAGATCGTGCGGGTGCTGGCGGTCGATCAAGGGAGTGCGCCCGTCGGCCGTCTCCCCGGTCTGGAGGAGCAGCGGGTAGCCGCTCTTCCCGACCGTGGCCGGATCGATGGAAAGCATCGCGCGGAGACCGAAGGTGCCGCGCGCGGCCGGCCTCTGGGCCATGACCATGAGCATGGTCGGGCCGAACACGTCGTCGTCGCCGCGCGGACCGCCCTGGTGGTCGTAAACCACGTCGGCGAAGCCGTGCACCATGCCCATCCACGCGCCCCGCATCCAGTGAATTCCTTCCATCGGGCTCGAATCCGGCTGCCAGCTCGTTCCCGTCGCCTCGCGCGACATGGGATAAGGGCCGAGGAAGCCCATCATTTCGTGCATCTCGTGACCAGCCATCCCGGGCATCCCAGGCATCCCGGGCATCTGGTGGCTCATCGGGTGCTGCGGCATGGACGAGGGCGAGGGCGAGGGTGAGCCCGGCGACGGTGAGGGGGAGGGCGATGGGGCGGGCGCGGCCGGCGGATGATGGCCCTCATGCTGGGCCCAGATGCGCCCGGGCATAGCGATCGTCACTGCGGCCAGGAAGACAAGTCGAGCGTGCATGTTTCGATCCTCGGACGGTGAATGAAGACAGGCGCGGAGCGCCAGACGAACGGCGGTGATCGGGCTTCGGGCGGGCCGTTACGCCGATTGGAGGACGATCAGATGCGCAGGGCGAGCTTGATTGGCGGGGAGTGGAATGAGCAGGGCGCGGACGAGGACGGCTCGTTCAAGCGGAGGCTGGTCTCACCGTGGAGGAATGCGGCGGGGGCGACGCTGACTGCGGGCACCGCGTGCCGGCCGATGCGGATGGCGGTGGCCCGCTCCGCCCGTCCTTCCATGCAGCAGGGCGGAGGAGCAGCCGACCAACCACTCTTGCAGCAGTCGTGTGCAGAGAGTGGTCCCGAGGGCATCCCGGGCATGAAGCAGAGCCCGCGCGTCCCCGAGCCGGTGAGGGCCGCGGCCACGACGAGCACGCGCCAGAGGCGCGGTCTGCAAACGAGCGTCATCCTCTCGATCACACCACCGGAAAGGCCACGGGTCAAGGCACGTTGAACTCTTGCGCCGATGTCCTCGACGAGAAACGCAAGCGTCGATGTGCGTGGTGGCGAAAGTACGCGCAAGGTCTTGACCGGTGCGCCGGGGGACCACAAGCTGACGGCAGCGGATCGCAATCAGACAGCCGTGGCAGGAGCAACCTGTCCGCGACGGAGGAGCCATGGAACGCAGGGAATTTGCGAAGGTAATGGGTAGCGTCGTCGCCGGCCTCGTGGCCGGTGGCCGGGTGTTTGCCGCCGAGGCCAAGAAGGCGGCCCCGAAACCCGCCGC
>QHVP01000076.1 GCA_003222295.1 Acidobacteriota bacterium
TGTCGGCGAGGACGGGGGAGGCCGCGAGCACGGCCACGGCGGCGGTCAGGGACAGCTTGCGGATCATTTCATCTCCTTGTTTTGCGGGACGGGCGCGCGGCCGGTCCCGGTGACGGCGACGTGTGATGCCGAGTGAGGTGCGAATGGGCCCGCTCGCAGCGCGTCGAGCAGGCGGACGAACGAGGCGAGGTCGGCCTCGCTCAGCGGCGCCATGAAGCCGCGCGCGCCTTCCTGCATCGCCGATTGGAGCCGCGTGAGCAGCTCGAGGCCGGCCGGCGCGATCCAGCAGCGGATCTGACGGCGGTCCTCGGCCGACCTCTGGCGGCGCACCAGGTTTTTCGCCTGCAGCCGATCGAGAAGGCGGGTCACGCCCGGCGCCTGCTCGATCATGCGGCCGGCGATCTCGAGCGTGGGGAGGCCTTCCGCGCCCGCCCCGCGCAGGATGCGCAGCACGTTGTACTGCTGCAGCGTGATGCCCTGGGGCTCGACGACGTCCGTGAGGGCGCGGCGCAGCAGGTCGGCCGTACGCACGAGGGCAACCACCGCTTCCTCCGACGGCGAGGAGAACGGCCGGCGCTGCTGGATCTCCTCCTGCACGGCGCTGCGCATGCGAGACATGAGGCGAACGTTAAGTCCTGAATACATGACTAGTCAAGTAAATTGCTGTGAACAAGCGTGACCCGCCACACAAACCCTTGAATCGGCTCGACGTATTGGATTGCTGGATCACGACATCCTGGGCCGACGCCATCCGCCGCCCTTCCAGCGGCGCCGGCAGGCGCGTGCCCGCGTGGTTCCGTGAGGATGACGATGCCCGACGAGATCCCCGAAGAGAAGAGCTATCGCGAGTGGCTGACCGAGGCGCTGGCCCAGGACGAGAAGACCTGGGAAGCCCTCGAGGAAAAAGTGAAGACGATGCGGCTCAAGCACGGGCTCCGCGACGAGAAGAAGGAGCCGCGGGACTGCTAGACGGCCGCGCCTGCCCGCGGTGAGGGAACAGTCACGCCCGCCGGCGCTCCGCTGCTACGCTAGCCAGGATGGGGTGGTCCACCTGGGTGCCGACGTCCTGGCGCACCTTCACCGGTTCCGCGCGCTCCAGTCTTCTCGCGCCCACCGTTTCCGTGGCCGACATGGCGCTGCGGACAGCCTTGTTCGTGGTGCTCGTCGGGGGCGCCATCGCGCTGGGCTGGACGGCGAAGGCGTCCTGGAGCGTCCACCGCCTGACGCGCGGGGTCGGCAACACGGTCTTCTACGGTGCCGACGGCAAGCCCTGGTTCTCGCTCGACGAGCACCGGCGCGACGTGCCGCTGAGCGAGGTCGCGCCCGCCCTGCGCGAGGCCGTCATCGCCGTGGAGGATCATCGCTTCTACCGGCACGGTGGAATCGATCCCATCGGGTTCGGCCGCGCCGTGTGGCGCAACCTCCGCCGGGGCGCGATCACGGAGGGCGGCAGCACGATCACGCAGCAGCTCGCGCGCACCGTGTTCCTCTCGAACCGGCGGACCCTGGGCCGCAAGGTCAAGGAAGCGGTGCTGGCCGGGCTCATCGAGCAACAGCTCACGAAGGATCAGATCCTCGAGCTGTACCTGAACCGGGTGGCCCTGAGCGCGGGCACGTTCGGTGTCGAGGCCATGTCGCGGCAGCTCTTTGCCAAGCGGGCCAAGGACCTGAGCCTCATCGAATCCGCCCTCGTGGCCGGCCTCATCCGCGCGCCTTCCGCGCTCTCACCCTGGTCGAACGAGGAAGGCGCGCTCGCCCGCAGCAAGGTGGTGCTGGCGCGCATGCGCCAGGAGGGGTTCATCAGCCCGGCCGCGGAGCAGGGCGCCAATGCCGCGCGCGTGCGAATGACCAGCGCGCCCCATCTGGCCGACGCGCATTCGGGATACGCGAAGGAATACCTGCGGCAGCTCTTCCGCGAGGACGTGGGAGACGACGACCCGCCGGACTGGGACGTGCAGACGACGTTCCTGCCCGCGGTGCAGCTCGCGGCGGAGCGCGCGGTGGAGGAGGGGCTCGCGCGCCTGGGCAAGCGCGGCCTGCAGGCGGCGCTGGTCGCGCTCGATCCGGAGACGGGCGACATCCTGGCCATGGTCGGCGGCCGCAACTTCAACGCGTCGCCGTTCAATCGCGCGGTGCGCAGCCGGCGGCAGCCCGGGTCCGCCTTCAAGCCGTTCGTCTACGCCGCCGCCCTCGACCACGGACTCTCGCCCGTCACCGTCCTCGACGACCTGCACTCGGTGTCGGCGCCGGGACAACAGGAGTGGAGCCCGCGCAACGCGGAAGAGGGCGCGCCCGACGCGGTCGCGCTGCGCCAGGCCCTGCTGGAGTCGAACAACCAGGCCGCGGTCGCCCTGCAGCTCCGCATCGGCAGCGGGGCCGTGCTCTCTCTGGCCTCCGACCTCGGCCTGGGCGACCAGCCCAACGTGCCCTCCCTCGCGCTCGGCTCCGGGCTCGTGACCCCGATGGAGCTGACGGCAGCCTACGCGGCCTTTCCCAACGGCGGGTTCGCGGTGACGCCACGTGCGATCGTGCGCGTCCTCGATGCGAGCGAAGGCGTGGTCGTCGAGAACGCGGTGCGTCGAAAGCGGGCGCTGCCGGAGGCGGTCGCCTTCCAGACGACGTCGATGCTGCGCGACGTCATCGACCTCGGCACCGCGTCCTCCGCGCGCAGCCTTGGGGTACGCGGCCCCGCCGCGGGCAAGACGGGCACGACGAGCGAGTTCAAGGACGCGTGGTTCGTCGGGTTCAACACGTCGGTGGTAGCGGCGGTGTGGGTGGGCCTGGACCAGCCGGAGCCCATCGGGTCGGAGGCCTTCGGCGCGCGCATCGCCCTGCCCATCTGGGCCGATTTCATGCGGCGGGTCTCCCGCACGCTGCCGGGGGACGAGTTCCCCGTGCCCTCGGGGCTCCGGCAGGTCGAGCTGTGCCGCGTCTCCTATCTGCGTCCGGTGGAGAGCTGCCCGACCTACGTCGAGTTCTTCAAGGAGGGCGACGACATCCCGCGCCGCCTGTGCCCGATCCACCAGGGCAACTTCAAGCAGGAGGCGCGGCGCGCGCTCGACGGGATCTTGTCGCGCGTGGGGCGCAAGATCCTCGACATCTTCAAGTGAGGAGGACGCATGGAAGTCGCACGTGAACCGTCGGGCGGCGTGCGCATCACCCTCGATGCGCGGGAGGTGCCGCTACTGCGCTACGCGCTGGAACGGGCCTCTCTCATCGACACGCCGGCCAACCAGCAGGCCGCGATCGCGAACTTCTGCGCGCGGGTGCTCGAGTCCCTGTCGGTCCCACGCCCCTGATCTAGGCCCGCCGGGCCGCCAGCATCCCGCAGGCGGCATGGATGTCCGGACCCCCCGAGTAGCGCCGGACGAAGGGCAGCCCCTCCGCCGCCAGCGCGGAGAGGAAGGTCCCACGTTCCTCGTCCGAGGCGCGCCGGAAGCGGCCGGTGAGATCGTTCACGTCGATGACGGAGACGCGCACGGCTGTGCCCGCCAGCAGGCGGGCGAGGGCATGCGCTTCCTCCGGTCCGGTGTTGACACCCGCCATCAGCACCCAGGCCACGTGGACGGGGCCACCGTGCCGCGCCGCGTGGCGGCGCATCGCGTCCATGAGGTCCGGCACCGCGAAGGCCTGGCCGATGGGCATCAGCCGCGCCCGCTTCTCCGGGATCGCCGAGGTCAGGGACAGGATCAGGCGGTACGGATGGCCCTCGTCCGTGTAGCGCTCGATCATGGGCAGCACGCCCGCGGTCGAGATCGTGATCCGATCGCCGCGGACGCGCGCGCCGCAGGGATCGCGCAGCACCTCGGCCGCCCGGATCACGTTGTCGTAGTTCTGCAAGGGCTCGCCCTGGCCCTGGAACACCACGCCCGTGACCGGCCGCTCGGGGCCTTCGCGGCGGATCGTGAGCACCTGTTCGACCATCTCCCAGGCCTGGAGGTTGCGCGTGAATCCGAGCCGGCCCGTCTCGCAGAACACGCAGCCGAGAGCGCAGCCCACCTGCGACGACACGCACACGCTCCAGCGAGGGCGCTCGAGCGGGATGCGGACGGCCTCGAATACCTGGCCGTCCCCGGCGCGGAAGAGGTATTTGACGAACGGATCGACCTGACTGGACTGGCGCTCGACCACCGCGAGCCGCGTCGTCCGCCCGCGCCGGAGCAACTCGCGCGCGGCGGCCCGCGACAGGCCGGGCACTCCCTCGAGGTCATCCGCGTCGCGCCAGATGAGCCGGGCCTGGATGCGCCGGGCCATGCGATCGTCGAGCGGGAGGTCCGGCCAGAGCGCGCGGAGGTCCTGCGGGCGCAGCCCGCGGAGGTGCGCCACGCTCAGAACCGCAGGGTCGTGCGCCGGCCGCGGACTTCGACGTCGACCTCCGCTCCCCGGATGGCGAGCACGCGGATGCCATCCACCTCGTCACCGACGCGGACGAGGTGATCGTTGATGATCGCGATCGGCTGCCCGTCCCGCTCGCTGATGGCCTGGAGGCGCAGCTCCGGATCCGCGGGGCGGGGCGCAAGGGGGGAAGGCGCGGCCGCGGGCGTTTCGCGTCGTGCCGGCGCGGCGATGCGTGGGGCCACGGCCCTGACCACGATCCCGGCTGGGCGTGTCGTGACGACCGGGGCGGGCGGGGGTCCCCCGACGGCCGTGGCCGCGGCGGGCGACGCAGGAAGGGCCGTGGGCGCGCGGGCCGTGCGCAGCGTCACCACGGCCGCGACGGCCCCGGCCGTCGCCATGCCGAGCGCGGCCCACGCCGGCCATCGCCGCGGCGCGCGCGTGGGCCAGGGCGCGGTGGCCATGACGACGAACCCTCGCTCGTCGCGGCCCTTCTCGCGATCCAGCTTCTTCAGCGCTTCGAGCACGAGGCTCACGACGTCCCTCCGAGGCGCGGCCGCGGATAGGGGCCGCGGCTGTAGAGGGTCATGAGCGTGCGCGAGCCGATGCGTCCGTCGGCGGCCAGATCGGCATCACGCTGGAAGCGCGTGACCGCGGAGAGCAGGTCGGCATCCCGCAGGTAGCCCAGCCGCGCGAGGCTCTCGCGCGCCCAGGCCTCGGTCCGACCGGGATCGCCGGTCCCGGTCCCGGCCAGCGCGTCGAAATCGCGCCAGAGGAACACCGCCTGCCGCGTCCAGAGCCGGTCCACCTCGGCCAGCGGCACCCGCTGCGGAGGCTCGTTCCCGATGCCCACGATCGCGTCGTCGCCGTCGACGTGGAGGAGCGCGAGGTAGCAGGTGTCGGCGCGCGCGGGATGGAACATCTCCAGGACCACCGGCAAGTCGAGGCGCCGCACCTGGTCCATGTGCGTGCGCAGCGCCGTGCGCTCCAGGGCGGGCGTCCCCCAGAGGGACTGGATGCGCGTGACCGCGTCCAGCATTGAGGCCTCGTGCGGCAAGGCGAGGAGGACGGGCGCCAGCGCATTGCTGGGGGCAGACGGGATCGCCGCCGTGACGACGGGAGAGGGAGCACCATCGCCACTCCGGCCGCCAGCGCGGCCTGCCGCCGCCGCGGGTGTCCCGGCCGCGCGGCCAGGACCTCGCCCGCCGCGCGGCGCACCATGGCCGCGTCGATCTCGCGCGCACCCGCGACGTAACCGGCCAGGAGGGCGCGATCGCAGACGAGGTTGATGAGGCGCGGGATGCCTTCGGAGGCGCGATGGACCGCGGTGAGCGCCTCCGCGGTGAAGGAGGCCTTTCCTTCACCGCCCGCCACCGCCAGCCGGTGCCGGACGTAGTCCTCGGTCTCCTGGCGGCTCAGGGCCGCGAGGTGATAGCGCGCGGTGACGCGCTGCGCGAGCTGGCGCAGCTCGTGCCGGCCCAGCATCTCCTGCAGCTCCGACTGGCCCATCAGCACGATCTGGATCAGCTTCTCCGTGTCCGTCTCGAGGTTGGAGATGAGCCGGACCTGCTCCAGCACCTCCGGGGCGAGGTCCTGCGCCTCGTCGATGAGGAGCACGACGTCGCGCCCCTCCGCGCGCGCCCGGAGCAGGAAGCGGTGCAGCGCGTCCACATGGTCCTTCAGCGAGGTCCCCGTGGCCGGAACGTGGAGGTCCTCGAGGATGGAGCGAAGGAGCTCGGCGGCGGTCAGGGCCGGGTAGAGCACGAACGCGGTCGCGGTACGCGCGTCGAGGCGCGACAAGAAGTAGCGCGCGAGGGTGGTCTTGCCCGTGCCCACCTCGCCCGTGACGAGGATGAAGCCGCCCTTCTCCTTGCGCCCGAACTCGAGATGCGCGAAGGCTTCGGTGTGGCGCTGCGAAAGGTACAGGTACTTCGGGTCGGGAGTGAGGTTGAACGGCTTCTCGGTGAAGCCGTAGAAGGGCTCGTACATCTACTGACCCTCTCCGGCCTCGACATAGCTCCGGATGCGGTCACGCGCCCCGTCGCGCAGGATCAGGAACTCGATCCCGAGGCGGGGTGGGCCGCCGTCACGGGCCGGATCCTCGCGCACGATCTGGCCCACCGCCCGCACCGGGCCGGCGCTCCCCGGCAGCGTGAAGGTGAGGTCGAGCTTGGAGCCGATGTCGAGCGGCTCCTTCGTTTCCAGCAGCATCCCCTTCACGCTGATGTTGAGGCTGAGCCCGCGGGCGGGCTCGCTGCCGGGAGCGGTGTGCGACCAGACCGCGATGCTGACGGGCACGCGCGCGTCGCGCCGGCGGGGCACGTGCAGCAGCTCCTCGATCCAGGCGTCCCAGAGGTACGGGACGACCTGGCCGCCGAAGACGACGTTGGCGCCGGCGCGGCGGAGCTGCGTCTCCTCGTCGAGGGTGATGCTGCGGCGGACCACACCCACGGACAGGCCGCGCGTCCGTCCGTCTTCCCGGATGCGTCCGATCAGGGCGAGGACGGTGGCCGTCTCCTCCCCGGCCAGTATGACGAGGTCCGGCTGGCCGGCGTGGATGCGGTCGAGGCTGGAATCGGCGGCGGCGAAGACACGATCCACGTCGGACCGCCAGAGGATCGTGCTGCTCAGCTCCGAGACCAGCTCGGGGGACGCCATGATCAGGACCCGAGGCATGCCGCTCCGCACGAGTGGAGGAGTGTATCACCCCGCGGCGCGAGCGGCCCGGCGCGGTCTATGCTGCGGACATGGAAACGGTAGAGATCCCGACCGAGCACGGGGCGGTCAGCGCGTCCGTTCACGGCGAAGGGAGGACGGTGCTCGCGCTCGGTCACGGCGCGGGAGGGGACCGCCGCACGGCCCTCCTGGTGCGGCTGGCCGATGCGCTCGCCGCCGGCCACCGGCGCGTCATCCTTCACAACTTCCCCTACACGGAAGCACGTCGCCGCCTTCCCGACAAGCCCGCCGTGCTGGAGGCCACGGTCTCCGCGGTGGCCGCGCACGCGCGGCGCGCCCTCGGCGCCTCGGCCCTGGTCCTGGGAGGCAAGTCGATGGGCGGGCGCATCGCCTCGCAGGCGGTGGCGCAGGGCCTGCGCGCGGAAGGGCTGGTGTTCCTCGGCTATCCGCTCCATCCGCCCGGCCGGTTCGACCGCTTGCGCGATCGTCATCTTTCCGCGATCACGGCGCCGATGCTGTTCGTCCAGGGTTCGCGCGACGCCTTCGCGCGCGCGGACCTGCTGGCGGCGGTGCTGGGAGGGCTGGGCGATCGCGCCACGCTGCACTCCGTCGAAGGCGGCGATCACTCGTTCGGGGTGCCGCGGCGGACCGGCCGCGCGCCCGCGCAGGTCGAGGCGGAAGTGGCCGCGGCCATCGTGGCCTGGCTCACGGCGCGCGACCTCTAGAGCCCGAGGCCCGCGTGCTATCATCCCGCCGCCGCGGCAGAGAGGAGCGTGAGCGTGGCCGCTGTCTGGTGGCCGGAAGCCCGGACGGGTGAGCTCGTCGCGTACCTCGACGACCAGGAGCTGGCGCGCCTCATCGCGGTGACCGAGGTCGCGGAGGCGGGCGCCGGAGACTTCCTCCTCCACAAGGGCAGCCCCTCGCGCAGCCTCCTCCTCGTCGAGGACGGCCAGATCGAGATCATCGACGAGACCCTCGGCGAGACCATCGTGCTCGGCCGCGTGGGGCCGGGCGGCGTGGTCGGCGAAGTCGGGTTCCTCGACGGACAGCCCCGCACCCACCACGTCCGCGCCGGCACCGCCTGCCGCGTGCGACGGCTCACCCGCGAAGGCCTGCTCGCCCTGGCCCAGGCCGATCCCCAGCTCTTCGCGAAGGTCTCCATCGCCCTGGCCGGGCTGGTGGCTCGCCGATTCCGCAATGCGCTCGAGGAGCTCGACCCGCTGCGCGCCTTCGCGGCGTCGCTGGGAGACCCCGAGGAGCGCGCCGACGCCGTGCCCGAAGCGTCTCCGGCGGAACGGAAAGGGCATACCGCGAGCGTGGACGGCCCGGACGACGGTCCGATCCAGTACGATGAGATCGAGGATCCCATCCTCGATCAGGCCCTCGACGTGCTGCGCGAGCTGGCACGCCGGCCGGGCAAGGACCTCGCGGGAGTTTGAGCAGACCTCTTCCCAAGGACGCCACCCTGGTCGAGCTGCGGCCGGAAACGCTGACCTTCCGCACGCGGGAGGGCCTGCTGCCCGGCACCGCGGTCGACCTCGTGCTGCGCCTGGAAGGCCAGCCCCTCGCCTTGCAGGCGCCGGTCCAGGGCTGCATGGTGGCGGAGAAGGAGCGCAGCGGGTACATCTTCCACTGCCGGCTGGACCTGACCGCGTTGCCCGGGCCGGATCTCCACATCATCGGGCTGTTCATCAGCAAGGGGCGCGGCAGCCCGGTGCTGTCCGGTCCCGTCGCGAAGTGACGCTCGCGCTCCGCGGCGCCGTGGTCGCGGTCACCGGCGCCTCCGCCGGCATCGGCCGTGAATGTGTCCTGGCCTTCGCGCGCGAGGGGTCCCGGGTGGCGGCGGCCGCGCGCCGGCTCGACCGACTGGACACGCTCGCGGCCGAGGTCCACGCGCTGGGCGCCGAAGTGCTCGTGCTGAAGACCGACGTCGGGGACGCGGAGGAGGTGCGCCGCTTCGTCCAGGCCACGGTCGATCGGTTCGGGCGCCTCGACGTGCTCGTCAACAACGCCGGCTACGGCGTGCGCGGCCGGGTCGAGGACACCCCCGCCGCGGCCTACGAGCGGCTCATGCGGGTCAACTACCTCGGCACCGTCTACGGGTGCCTGGCCGCGATTCCGGTGATGCGTCGGCAGGGCGCGGGCGTCATCGTCAACGTCTCGTCCATCGTCGGGCACCGGTCGCTGCCGACCGGAGGCGCGTACGCCGCCACCAAGGCGGCCCAGATCAGCCTGACGGAAGCGCTCCGCGTCGAGCTGCGCGGCAGCGGCGTCCACGCCTGCAGCGTGCACCCCATCGGCACCCACACCGAGTTCGGGGAAGTGACGGCGCGGGAGTCGGGCGGGGAGGACGTCGCGGGGGCGGTCGGTCCCCAGCAGTCGGCGCGCAATGTAGCGGACGCGATTGTTCGGTGCGCGAAGCGGCCACGACCCGAGGTCTACCCGTACCCGCTCTCGCGGGCGATCGTGTGGCTGGCCGCCCTCGCGCCGGGATTGTCCGACTGGCTGGCCTGGCGGGCGGCGCGAGGCGCGGGACGCCTCTAGACGGCGTGCGTAGGTGGCCGACCGACCTGGCCACAACCTCATGTCTGCTAACCGTGTCGATCGATTGTCGTTGTCGATGTTGTCGTTGTCGTCGTTCTCATCCTCGCCAACATCACCACTCCCGCCACCTGCCCTGCCAGCGCCAGCGCGGCAAAGGGCAACCAATTCCTTCCCGCCGCGTCGTAGAGGAAGACCAGCGCGTTCTCGCTCTTCAGAGTGCGGTTCGGGTCTGTGTCGAACGGGGGTCCGCCGGAGATCAGATTCGCGACCAGGGCCCAGGTGACGAGAGACTCCAGGAGAACCCCGGCCATGACGAGGCCGCGGACCCGCCGCGGCAGCGTGGCCACCCGCGCGACCGCATAGGCGATGGCGACCATCACCGACGGCACCATCGCGTTCGAGGCGACGCCGTCGACCTCGCCTCCGGGGTGAGCGAGGAGCCCGCCCACGTAGCCCGCGAACGCGAAGAGGATCGCGGTCAGGTGCGGCGTGTAGGGCATCGACGTGTCGGCCGGGCGCCGCCGCCAGGTCCATGCCCCCAGGGCGACCAGCGCGACCCCGAAGGCCCAGACGAACGGGCCGGGCCCGGACCACAAGAGCGCGTAGCGCGGACGGCCGATCGCGAGCGCGAGCAGGATCGATGCTCCGAAGGCCAGCGTGACGAGCGGCCCTTTCAGGTGGTGGAAGCCGCGCACGAAAGTGGCCGACGGCCGCGCCCACTTGGCCAGCAGCGCGGCCGCCACCGAAAGCGTCAGCGCGCCGACCACGGGGTTGACGTAGAGCTGCACCAGACGGAACAGCACGCTCGCGGCCGTGAAGTGGCGGCCGCGGATGAAGTCGATGAACGGCACCGGGATCAGCGACGTCACGGCATTCTCCGCCCCGCCACGGAGGAGGCGCAGGAGCGTCGGCTGGCCGCTGCTGAGCACCGGGTTCGCCTTCACCGCGCCGACGACGCCGTAGAGATGGCTCACCCACCCGTGCCACGGCCCCACGACGGCGGCCACGATCGCCGCGGCCAGGCCCGCCTGCCGCCACGACACGGGCGTGCGCGGCCGGAAGAGCCAATGGTCGGCGATCAGGATCGCGAGGTAGTATGCCGCGCTCTGGTGCGACATGAACGCGAGCGCGCCGCAGAGCGCGATCACATACAGCATCCGCGGGTCGGCATTCGCCCGTAGCCGGACGTAGAAGTAAAGGGCCAGGAGCAGCAGGTAGGCGCAGACCACCTTCATCCACGTGAACGTCGCGTCGTGGATGAGCCAGGCGTCGAAGAACGCGAAACCGGTGACGAGGAGCGAACGTCGAAGCGATCTGGTAGACCCAGAAGCGATCTCCGAAGAGGGCCAGCGCGAAGGCGGCGGCCAGGCTGAAGAGGGGCGTGCGCGAGGCGAGCGTGTAGTCGCCGAACCAGACCGTGTCGTAGCCGCCCGCGGTCCCCACGTAGGCCTGGGCGATCGAGTAGTGCTCCCACCAGTCGCCGTACCAGTTGCCGGCGGCGTAGACCGGGGTCAACCCCTGGAAGCCGACCAGAGCCAGGTAGAAGGCGGCCCAGAGCGCGAGCAGGCGCCAGGAGATCGCCGACCAGAAGGGCCGTCGCGAGACGACGATCGACGCCACCCCGGCCGTCACCGCCACTGCCCAGATCGCGGCGTCGACCTTCGCGGGATCCGTGCCGGCGAGATGGGCCATGAACGCGCTGGAACCCATGAAAGCGAAGCCGAAGCCTCCCGCGGCAGCGGCACGTTCCTCGGGGCTGAGGAAGGAGAGATGGGCCGCGGCCAGCGTTCCGGGGATCAGGGCTAGGGCGGGCGCGGCCAGGGCGACTCCCGCGATTCCGGCCCCGCACAGCGCGCTACACAACGCCAGTGCCTAGACGGCCAGGCCCTTGCCTTCGAAGTCGGCCTGAACGGACTCCCACTCGCTCGTCAGCGCCGCGACCTCATCCAGCAGCCGTTGGCGGCCGGCCACCGCCTCCTCCGCCCGGGCGCGATCGTCGTAGAAGCCGGGTGAGGCCATGCGTTGTTCCACGTCGCGCACGGCCTGCTCCTTTTCCGCGACCCGGCGCTCCAGCTCGGCGATGCGCGCCTTGAGCTTCCGGACCTCGCGCTCGCGCGACTGGCGGTCGGCGGCGTTGGGCGGGCGCAGGCGCGGCGCGAGGGGATCGTAGCCGGCCTGGCCGTTGCCGCCGGGATTCCCATGCGCGGAAGGCTTCGCCTTCTCCTTCTTCGCGGCCGAAGGCGCCGGCACGGGAGGAGGCCCAGCGGATCTGAACGCGCCGGGCGGCGGCGCCGCCTTGGGCGTGTCCTTCCTGACGTGCGGCGCGGGCGCCGCCGCCGTGGGCATCGCGACCGGGACCCCCGCCTCCTGCTGCTTCTTCCAGTAGACGAAGTCCTCGTAGCCGCCGGGGTAGACGAGGGTCCGGCCGCCGCCGACCTCGATCACCTTCGTGGCCAGCTTGTCCACGAAGTAGCGGTCGTGGGACACGAAGATCAGCGTGCCGCCGTAGTCTTCCAGCGCCTCCAGCAGCACTTCCTTGGAATCGAGGTCGAGGTGGTTGGTCGGCTCGTCCAGGATCAGGACGTTGCTGGCATTGAGCAGCATCTTGGCCAGGGCCAGCCGGTTCCGCTCGCCGCCGGAGAGGACCCCCACCTTCTTGTAGACGTCGTCCCCGGAGAACAGGAAACCGCCCAGGATGGTGCGGATTCGCGGCACCATCGTGGTCGAGCTGGCCGAGGTCATCTCCTCGTACACGGTGCGCGTGGCGCCGAGGACGGCGGCCTGGTCCTGCGCGAAGTAGTCGATCACCACGTTGTGGCCGGTGAGGCGCAGGCCGCCGTCCGGATGGTCCACGCTGGCCAGCGTGCGCATCAGCGTCGACTTGCCCGCACCATTCGGTCCGACCAACGCCACGCGATCGCCCTTCTCGATGATGAGGTCGAGCCCGTCGATCACGACGTTGTCGCCGTACGCGCGGCGCAGGCCCTTGAGCTCGATGACGACGCGGCCAGGCTTGGGCGCATCCGGGAAGTGGAAGTGGATCTTCTTGCGCTCGGGTGGGATCTCGATGACCTCGACCTTGTCCAGGGCCTTGATACGGCTCTGGACCTGCCGGGCCTTGGTGGCCTGATAGCGGAACTTGTTGATGAACGCGCTGGCCTTGTCGATCTCCTCCTTCTGCCGCCGGTAGGCCTCGCGCAGCCGCTGCATGGCCGCCGTGTGCTCGACGACGTACTTCGAGTAGTTGCCGTGGTAGTCGGTCAACGTCTTGAGACCGACCTCGGTGATCCGCTTGACCGTGGCGTCGAGGAAGTACCGATCGTGGGAGACGAGGACCACCGAGCCCGGATAGTCCTCGAGGTATTCCTCCAGCCAGTTGCGCGCGGGCAGGTCGAGATGGTTGGTCGGCTCGTCCATGAGAAGGAGGTTCGGCCGGGCCAGCAGCAGCTTGGCCAGCGCGATGCGCATCTGCCAGCCGCCCGAGAACTCCTCCGTCCGGCGCGCCTGGTCGGCCAGAGAGAAGCCGAGGCCCTTGAGCACGTCCGCCACCCGCGCGTCGATCTCGTAACCGCCCAGGTGCTTGAAGCGATCGGTGACCTCCGCGTAGCGCTCGAGCCGCTCGTCGTGGTCCTCGCCGTCGTCGTGGCTGGCGCCGGCCAGGGCGTCCTCGATCCGGTGCTGCTCCTCCTTGAGGGCCAGCAGCTCCTGGAAGGCGAGGACCACTTCGTCGTAGACGGTGCGCCCGTGATGGACGATCCCGTCCTGGGGCAGGTAGCCGATGGTGGTGTCGGACGCCATGCGGATGGAGCCGGAGTCGGGCTCCTCCATCCCCGCCAGCATGCGCAGGAGCGTCGTCTTGCCCGAGCCGTTGGGCCCGCTCAGGCCGATGCGGTCCCGCTTCTTGACGTGCCACGACACGTCCTCGAAGAGGACGCGTTCGCCGTAGTGTTTCGTGAGGTGCTCGACGTGGATCACGGGATTTGCAGGAATTCTGCGCAGGACTTTTGCAGCATCTCGCGGTGCTGGGGGTCCATGAAGTTCAGGCGATACTCGTTGATCACCTTCACTTCCATGTCCTCCCATTCCTTCCAGCAGGTCGCGCAGATCCCGCCGAGCACCTTTTCCTTGAAGGCGCGCGGGTAACCCACGCGCCTCGCTTCCGGAGGCTCGCCGGACTGTCTGCAACGCACGCAGGTGATGGCCAAGGCCGCGCTCCCAAACCAGCAATTATAGCGCGTCGCGAAGACTTCCCCCAGGCGGGGCCAGAGAGGGCGCGTATCAGCGGGCGGAGATGACGGTTGCCCGCACGCGCTGGGCGATGCGCTCCGCGTCGCGCGCATCGAGGACGGAGAACTCGATGCCGCAGCCGGGTGGCAGGGCCATCTTGATCTGGCCGCAGCCCTTGAAGATCGAGGGGGCATTCTGCCATCGGATCCGGGCCTGGCAGGCGATCGGCGCCGGATCGCCGGGCAGCGTGAACGTCAGCCGTACGATCTCGCCGGGGGCGGGCAGCGGGGGGGCAAGCACGCAATAGACGCCGACGACGCTGACGTTCCAGATCATCCCCTGGCGCCGCTCGGATCCGAATGTCGCCTCACAGGGCTCGCCGCAGGCGATGCGGTGATGGCCCGAGGTGGGCTGTTCCATCGGTCGCGGCTTCATGGCCGGACTCACCTCTCGGACGGGAAGGCCGAGGTGAAACATGGTCACACGATATACGAAATCGCGCCGCCGGTGTGAGTGACTTCCGATACTTCGTCGCAACTTTGATGGGCATTTGCGGGGACCTCCGGCGCGGTTGATAATGGTGGTTCATGGATTTGACGACCACGGCCGCTCGTAGCTTCGACCCTCTCAACCTCTCCGCCGAGACCCTGGCCAGCCTGGATGCGATGGGCTACAAGGCCCCGACCGACGTCCAGTTCGAGACCATCCCGCGGGCCCAGGCCGGCAAGGACCTCGTCGTGCAATCCCGAACGGGCACGGGCAAGACCGCCGCCTTCGGCATCCCGATGGTCGAGAAGGTGGATCCCGCCCTGGCCGCCGTCCAGGCGGTCGCCCTGGCCCCTACCCGGGAGCTCGCCATCCAGGTCGCGGAGGAGCTGACCCGGATCGGAAAGGGCCGCGTCGTCCGCATCGAGACGATCTACGGCGGCGACTCGATGGACCGGCAGCTCGAAGGGATCCGCGCCGGCGCCCACGTCATCGTGGGCACTCCGGGCCGGGTCCTCGATCATCTCCGGCGCAAGACCCTGCGCTTCGACCAGGTGAAGATGCTGGTGCTGGACGAGGCCGACCGCATGCTCGACATGGGCTTCGCGGTCGAGATGGGCCAGATCATGGAGTACATGCCGGCGGCGCTGCAGACGCTCCTGTTCTCGGCCACCATCCCGCTGGGCATCAAGGGTCTCATCTACCACTACCTGTCCGACCCGGAGTGGGTGCTGCTCTCCGAGGACCAGATCTACGTCAAGGAGGTCGACCACACCTTCGTCCTGACTCCGAAGATGCACAAGGAAGGGACGATCTACAAGCTCATCGAGTACGAGAACCCGGCCTCCTCGATGATCTTCTGCAACACCAAGGAGGAGGTGCGCCAGGTCTGCACGTTCCTCCTCGGCAAGGGCCTGCCCGCGGCCATGCTCTCCTCGGAGCTCCCGCAGAAGAAGCGCGAGAAGGTGATGGGCAGCTTCCGCTCCGGCGAGATCCGCCACCTCGTCACCACCGACGTCGCGTCGCGCGGGATCGACATCGAGGACCTTTCGCACGTCTTCATCTTCTCGACCCCGGACTCGCCCGAGCAGTACATCCACCGCGCGGGCCGCACGGGCCGCGTGGGGAAGAGCGGGCGCGCCATCAGCCTCGTCTCCGCGCACGACCTCATGAACTTCAACCGGCTCGTGAAGCGGTACCACGTCGAGGTCACGGAGCTGACCGTGCCCTCGGACGAGGAGGTTCAGGCCCGCAAGGTGGAGCGGATGGTGACCCGGCTGGCCGCGGAGGGTCTCACCCTGCCCCTGGAAGACTTCGCGGAGTTCGGTCCCGTGGCCCGCCGGATCCTGGAGCACGAGCATCGCGACCACATCGTGGCCACGCTGCTGCGCGAGCACTTCCAGCCGCCGCCCGTCGACGAGGCCGAAGACCCGCTCCCGCCTCCTCCATCACGAGAGCGCGAGCGCGAGCGCGATGGCGGATTCCGGCGGCATCGCCGGCGGCGCTGAGGCTCCGGCCTAGCGGCCGCTGCGCCCGCTCTCCGCTTGGCGCACGTTGTAGACGAATCCCACCTTCATCGTGACCGAGGTGGGCTTGAAGTCCGCCGGCAGCGGCAGCAGCCGGCTGGCCACGAGAGCGTTGCGCGCGGCGCGGTCGTAGGCCGCGGTACCTGAGGTCTCGAGGAGCCGCACGTCGGTCATCCTCCCGCTGCGATCCACCACGAACTCGAAGTCGACCTGGCCCGTCCACCCGAGAGAGGCGGAAGGGGGTGGGATCCAGTTCCGATAGACCTCGTTCTTGAAGCGCTGGATCCATTCCGTAAAGTCCGCGCCCTGCGGATCGAAGAACAGCGGCCCCATCTGTCCGCCCGTTCCCGAGACCACTCCGAGCGGACCGGGATCGCCGATGCCGCTCGCTTCGAGCCGCCGCAGCGAGGCCAGGATCGGGCCCGGACGCCCGGCCGTGACGGGCTTCGGCGCGAGGCGGCCGTCCTCGGCAAGCGTCGCGCCCGCCGTCCGTGCGGGCGCCGCCGCCGGCGCGGGCTCCGGCATCGGGGGTCGCGGGGCCTGGGAGGCGGTCGGCAAGCCCTTGGCCGACTTCGTGAGGTCGTCGTCGCGGTTGAGACGAAGCACGTCAGGCGAGCGCATGGGCGCGGGCGCGCCGATGCTGATGCGGTCTTTCTCCTTTGGCGCGGCCGGCCTGGGCGGGGGCAACGGACGCAGCCTGAGCATCTTGCGGACCGCGGCGGGGGGCGGAAGGAAGACCGCGTCCGCGCGCGGCGTCCGCGAGGGCGCGGGCCGCGGCGCCTCCGGTGCGTGCACGATCGCGACCTGCACCACCATGGCGAGGATCAGCGCGTGCAGCACGGTGGAGACGGCCATTCCGCCTGGGCGCGAGCGCGGAGGCGCGACGGGGCCGCTGATCGGACTCGCACCGGCGCCGGTGTCGTCAGGCGACGGCTCGGCGTCGTCAGGGTCCCCGAGGCCGAGTGTCACCACCCCACGTCCCATCGCGCCCTGATCATGCACCCAATCCGGTCCCGGCGAGAGTTAAACGCACGTAAAGAATCGTGTTTTTACACCCCCACAAGGTTTTTCCCACCCTCCACCCCTGGTGGGAAGGCGCCTCTCCGGCTAGAGATACAGGTGAAGCTGCAGCAGCGTCGTCCTGGTCACGATGTCATTCGTCCGGCCCTTGTCCCGGTAATGGGAGAGGTCGACGTTCCAGTGCGTGCGCGGGAACAGGTTGAGCTCGAAGGCCAGGCGGAACGTGCCCCCCGACGTGTCACCGAACGAGGTGCGCAACTGGGGTGAGACCTTCAGCCAGACGCCTCGGTAGACTTCGAGCCCCGTCTCGTTGACGAGGACGTAGGACGGCGCGCCCGAAAGCCCCTGCTGGAACTGCGCGTCACCCTCCGTCCAGATGGTGAGCCGTCGGACCGGGGAGAAGCCGAGGGCGAGCCCGGCCGAGCCGTTGCGCGCGTCCAGGCGCGACGCGCCGTGGAGGAGCCCGGAGGCCACCAGCACCGTGCGCGTCGAGAGGTCGAGCTGAAGGCGCGCGCTGGCGACGAAGCCGCGCGTGCCGTCGTCGTGGATGATCGAATCCGCGCGTCCGGGAGCGGCGGCCAACTGGAGGAGATGGCGGTCCGTGGTGTGGCTCAGCTCGACTCCGTAGATCTGGTCGAAGGTGTCGAGGCCCAGGGGCCGGCGGTTGAACGCGGTGTGATCGGCAAAGCGAATGCCGTAGGCAGGCAGGAAGCGGCCGGCCCGGAAGCCCAGGCCCTTCTCCGACTGATAGCCGACCCAGTGCTCGAACGAGTCCACGCGGGTTCCCGAGCGCAGCGGCTGGCGGCCCAGCTCTCCGTAGAGCGTCCAGCCCTTCGACCGGAAGGCGGCCGTGATCTCGGCGTTCATCAGGAGATTGCGATCGTCCTTGCCGCCCGGGAAGCGGACGTCCAGGTGCGACGGCCGCAGGTCGATGGCGGCGCTGACCGGTCCCAGGGTGTCTCCGAGCAGCCCGAACAGGAACCCTTCCTCGCCCGCGCGGCTCGGGCCCGGCCCGGGCGCGGGGGAGTGGCCGGCACCCGTGGTCGAAAGCTCCTGGCGCGTGAGCGAGCGGCCGTACGGGGTGAGCAGTCCACCCCCCGTCGGCGAGAAATGGCACGTCGTGCAGCGCGCGTATTGGCGCGCGAGGAAGATGGGCTCGGCGCCGGCGTGCACGACCCCGAGGGCAAGGCCGGCGGCCGCGAGAGCCGCGACGCGCGTCCTCATTGGGCGCCCCCGGAGGCCGGCACCGGCGTGACCAGCAGCGAAACCTTCACTTGCACCTCGTTCTTGACCCCCACCCCCAGGTAGCGGGGGGGCGCGATGCCGTAGTTGTCGATGTGCACCGGGAAGCTCGCGGCCACACGGACGGCGCTTCCCTCGAAGCGGATGTCCGCTTGTCCCGATACGGCGTGCCGCGTCCCATGCAGGAGGAGGATACCCGTGAACGGCGTCTGTCTCGGAGAGGAGCGCGGTGGCGAAGGCCCCACCTTTGCCGACTTCCAGGTACTTGTCACGCAGGTGCGCGTTGCGTAGCGCGATACCGGTATCCACGCTCGAAAGGTCGACGGTGAGGTCCCCCCTGAGCACGGCGGGGCGCAGCGCGGCGACGGCCACGGTCCCGGAAAGGGACGTGGTCACCGCCTCGAACGACCCTC
>QHVP01000528.1 GCA_003222295.1 Acidobacteriota bacterium
ATGGCGGCCGCAAGGCACCTCCACCCTCGCGCACGACCAACTGCAAGTAGTCCGCGCCGCCGTATGAAGAAAGGATGCCGGGCGCGTCATCATCGGCGCGCTCCCGGCGCTCGCCCCGTAGCACCACCGCGCCCGCGCCATCGCCGAACAGGTACATCGACAGGCAGGCGTTGAGCGGCCGGCCGTCCACCATCACGTCGCCCGTGAACACCTGGCGGTCCACGAAGGCCGACGTGAAGTTCGAGGCCACCACCGCGATCGTTCGGTAGGTCCCGCCATCGATCATTTTCCGCGCGGTGTCGATGGTGTAGAGCGCGCCGCCGCAACCGCTGTCGATTACGAACGCGAACGCGTCCTGCCGGCAGCCCAGGCGCTGATGCACGAGCATGGCATCGTGGCAGAAGTTCAGATCGTCGGGCGTGACCGTGACCACGTCTCGCACATGTCGGTGTTGGTACGCGGCCCGCTCCAGTCGCCGTTGGGGACGATGGCGCGGCCGACCTCCTCGTCGAAGTCCCACAGGAAGCGGCGCTCCAGGATCCCCGTCTTCTGGGCCACCTTCTCCGCCGTCCAGCCCGGGATGGCCTGACAGATGCGCTCGTTGGGGACGATGCGATCGGGGATGAAACAACCGGCGCCGAGAATACGCGTTGTCATCATGGGCTGGTCTCCTTGCCCCCCACGTATTGCAATGGCGCGACCAGGAGAAAGGCCTTTGATTCCGTACACTTGAGGGACGCCGACAGCGAATCTCGACGTCGAAGTGACGGGAATTCGACAGTCGACAGCCTGAGGAGTAGCGTGCCGAGAGCCATGGAGATCGACGCGGAGCTGCGCGGGCAGAGCCCGGCGCTAGCGGCGGTGCGCGAGCAGGTGAAGGGCCTGCTCCAGCGCGTGGCCTCCGGCCGCCTGCCCGCGATCCTCATCGAAGGGGAGACCGGGACGGGCAAGGGTCTCCTCGCGCGGACGCTGCACCGGGGAGGGCCGCGCGCGGGCCGGCCCTTCGTCGACGTGAACTGCGCCGCCATCCCCGAGTCCACGAGAAGGGCGCGTTCACCGACGCCCGGCAGGCCAAGGCCGGCCTCTTCCAGGCCGCGCACGGGGGCACGCTGTTCCTCGACGAGGTCGGGCTCCTGCCCGTCGCCCTGCAAGGCAAGCTGCTGAAGGCGGTCGAGGAGCGGACGGTGCGGCGGCTGGGCGGCACGCGCAACGAGCCGATCGACGTCTGGATGATCTCCGCCACCAGCGAGGACCTGCGCGCGGCCTTGCGCGGAGGCCGCATGCGCGAGGACCTCTACCATCGGCTGGCCGTGGTCTCGCTGCGCTTGCCGCCCCTGCGCGAGCGCGGCGAAGACGTCGTGGTCCTGGCCGAGCACTTCCTCGCCCGGGCCTGCGCCGAATACGGGCGGCCGCCCAAGACGCTGGCCCCGGACGCGCGCGCGGCCTTGTGCCAGCAGGCCTGGCCCGGAAACGTGCGCGAGCTGTCGAACGTGATGGAGCGCGTGGCCCTCCTGACCGACGGCGCGCGCGTGACCGCCGCGGTGCTCGGTCTCTCCGAAACCGCCGCCGCGGTGACGCCCGAAGAGTCGCCTTCGTTGAAGGACGCCGTCTCACGACTGGAGCGCGCGCGGCTCGTCGAGGCGCTCGAGAGGGCGGAGGGCAATCTCTCGCGCGCGAGAAGGCGCGCCCCGGCGAGCGTGCTCCGGTCACCGTCGCACCCGCGCCCGCTTTGGCGCCGGTGCCGCTTGCTTCCCTGCGCTGGGAGCGGCGGCACCTCGCGTTCCTCGGCGCCAGCCTGTCGATTCCCGCGGGCGAGGAGCCGCCACCGGAAGCGAGCCGCGCCCTCGAAGTGATGATCGACAAGGTGCAGGGCTTCGGCGGACGTCTGGAAGAGATGGACCCGACCGGCCTCGTGGCCGCCTTCGGGATCGAGCCGACGGAGGATCCCGCGCGCCTGGCCGCCCTGGCCGCGATGGCCATCGCGAAGGCCGCCGAGCGCGCGCGGCGTCACGAGAACGGCGGGGCCGCCCGCGCACGCCTCGCCCTCCACCTCCAGCCCGCGCTCGTGGGCGCGGTCGGCGGCGCCGTCGTCATCGACGCCGCCTCCAAGGCCGCGACCAGCGCCACGCTCCAGGACTTGCTCCAGCGCGCCGCGCCGGAGGAGATCCTGGTGAGCGCGGCCGCCACTCCCTTCCTGGAGCGGCGGTTCGAGCTGGAGAGCGCGGC
>QHVP01000531.1 GCA_003222295.1 Acidobacteriota bacterium
CGGAGCTCCTGGTCAGCATCTTCGGCGAGCGCGGGCCACACGCGCGCAGCGCGTTCGGCGTGGCCCAGATCCCCACCGGGTCCTGCGTGGAGATCGAGATGATCGTCGAGGTGGACTAGGCTGCCCTGCCTTCCAGCGCCGAGGCCTGAAGCGGCTGCGGCGGCGGATGGAAGAGGAGCGCGAGCGCGAGCGCGGCCACCGAGCCCGCCGCCAGCGGGACCAGGAACAGCCCGTGGAAGTCCGTCAGGCCGTTCTTGGTGAAGACCTCCTGGAGCAACATCGGACAGATCGAGTTCGCCACCAGGGCGCCGATGCCGAGGATCATCACGTTGAAGAGGCCTTGCGCGCTGGCGCGCACGTCCTTCGGGAAATAGGCGTCCACGAAGATGTAGACGGTGGCGAAGAAGAAGGCGTAGCAGATGCCGTGGAGGACCTGCACGAGGATGATGAGCTCCGTGTGCTGGGGCAGGAACGCCCACACCGCGAACCGCACGGGGTAGCCCAGGATGCCCACGATCATGGTGGCGCGCCAGCCGAGGCGCTTGAGCGTGGTCCCGAGGACGAACATCGTGAGGATCTCCGCGATCTGGCCGATGCTCATCACGGGCATGATCCAGTTGCCGGGGATTCCCACGCCGCCCGTGGCCTTGCTCGTGCCGAGGAACACGCCCGCCCAGTTGAAGTAGCAGTTGTGCACGAAGGAATCGACGAAGGTGACGAGCCACAGGACCAGCATGAAGGGATGCTTGAGCAGCTTCAGCGCCTCCAGCCAGGCCAGCTTTTCCACCGCGCCTTCGTCCGCCCTCTTCGGCGGCGTGTGCGGCAGGGTCAAGCTGAAGGCGGCCAGCAGGAGGGACGCGATGCCGGCCACGACGAAGGTCCACCGCGCGCCCGCCCGCAGCGCGTCCCCGACGAGCCCGGAGCTGAGGACGGTGCCGAGCCATTCCTTGAGGCCGTGCGGATTGGCCGCGCGCACCTTCTCCCAGTCCACCAGGATGAAGGTGAACGGCCAGGCGGCGAGAATCCAGCCGATGGTTCCACCCATGCGGACGATGCCGAATTCACGCTGCGCGTCCTTCATGCTCGCGAAGGCGATCGAGTTCGCGATCGAGATGGTCGGCACGTAGAGCAGGCAGTGGACGAGCATCAGGAGGAAGAACGGCCAGAACGATCTTGTGAAGGCGAGGCTGAGCATGGCCAGGCCGCCGACGAAGTGGCTGAAGGCCATGAACTTCTCCGCCGAGAAGTTCCGGTCCGCGAACTGGTTGCTGAAGAACATTCCCACGATGGCGGCGATGGGAAAGGCATTGAGGATCCACGACTGCTGGGCCGGAGTGAACCCCAGGCTGGGCAGATAGCCGAAGATCAGCGGTAGCCACGCGCCCCAGATGAAGAACTCCAGGACCATCATGACGAACAGTCGGAAGCGGATTGGATTTCTCATAGGCCTAGTGGGGGTGAGCTTAGAGGAGGCCCGGCGCCGTGGCAAGACGCGGCGTCTACGTCCTCGTGGACGTGTTCCTCGCGGGCGGGGACCCGCCCTCCGCCGGCTGGTTGAGGACGGTCCAGTAGAGCCCGAGCTGGCGGGCGGCCACCACGAAGTTCTCGAAGTCGACGGGCTTCTGCACGTAGCTGTTCGCGCCGAGGTCGTAGGTGGCGGCGATGTCCACCTGCTCCTTCGAGCTGGTCAGCATGACGACGGGCGTGCGCCGGGTGCGCTCGTCCTCGCGCATGCGCCGGAGGACGTCGATGCCGCTCAGGAGCGGGAGCTTGATGTCGAGCAGCACCACCACGGGCTGCTCCGCCGCGTCGCGGCCGGCATGGGCTCCCGTTCCGAGCAGATAATCGAGGGCCTCGACGCCGTTCCAGGCGACCACGACCGGGTTGGTGATCTTGGCTTCGGTCAGGGCGAGCGTGGTGAGCTCGACGTCGTCGGCGCTGTCTTCGACGAGGAGGATGGGTCGTTCGTTCATGCCTTGGGCTCCAGAGTGAAGTAGAACGTCGCTCCCTTTCCGACCGCGCCCTCCGCCCACACCTGCCCGCCGTGGCGCGTGACGATGCGCTGGACGGTCACGAGGCCGATGCCCGTCCCCTCGAAGTCGGAGTCGAGATGGAGGCGCTGGAAGGCGCCGAACAGCTTGTCCGCATAGGCCATGTCGAACCCGGCGCCGTTGTCGCGCACGTAGAAGGCCCCCCGCGCGCCGCCGCGGTCCTGGCTCACCTCGATGCAGGCGGCCGGCACCCTGCCCGTGAACTTCCAGGCGTTACCCATGAGGTTCTCGAGCACGATGGCCAGGAGCTGCGGGTCGGCGCGGGCGCACAGCCCGTCCGTGATCTCCACGCGCACGGCGCGGTGGGCATCGCGCCGCGCCAGCTCCGCCGCCACCCGACCCGCCAGCGCGCTCACGTCGACCTCCCGGCGAACGAGATCCTTGCGCCCGACCCGGGCCAGGCCCAGGAGGTCGTCGATGAGCTCGGACATGCGGCGGGTGGCGGTGCGGACGCGGTCCAGGAAGTGCCGGCCGCGGTCGTCCAGGGCGGCCGCATAGTGGACCAGGAGCACCTTGCTGAACCCGTCGATCGCGCGCAGGGGTGCCCGCAGGTCGTGGGAGACGGAATAGGAAAAGGCCTCGAGCTCCTTGTTGGCCATGGCGAGCTCGCGGGTGCGCGCGTCGACGCGCTGCTCCAGTTCGCTCCGCGCCTGCTCCAGGTCGCGGTTCTGCTTCTGGATCTCGTCGAGCATGTGGTTGAAGGTCGTCACCAGCACGCCCACTTCGTCCTTGCCCTGGCCGGCGGCGCGCACCGAGTAGTCCTTTCCCATCGACACCCGATTCGCGACGACGGCCAGCTCCAGAAGCGGCCCCGAGATCGTCCTCTCCACGGTGCGCGAGAGGCCCATGGCGAGCAGGAAGGACGCCGCCAGCACCACCAGGACGATCCCGGCGTAGCGGCGCTGCCGCGCGCGGAGCTCGCGCAGGTCGGCGGTGATCACGACCGTCCCGATGGACTTCCCCTCGAATTGGACCGGCTGCAGGACGGTGAGGCGGTCCGCCTCGAAGAGGGCCGCGGAGCGGGGAGTCCCGCGCGGCGCGCCCAGAGCCGTCCCGGCCGCGGGATCGCGGGTGTAGGCGGCCAACGGCTCGTCCCCGCCGGCCGGGAAGATCGCGGCCGCCCTCACCGCGGTCTCCGCCTGCAGGCCGCGGAGGGTCATGGTCGCGGCATCACCGTCGTGGAACAGCAGCGGAGTGACGCTGTTGAAGCTGATGATCTGGGCTTCCGTCGCGAGGCGGGCCGCCATGCGCTCGCGAAAGGTGCGGGCGTCGTAGGCCAGGAAGACGATGCTGGCGGAGACGAGGGCGGTGATGCTGCTGAGCATGCTGATGCTGGTCAGCTTCCTTCGAATGGTCAGGCCTTCGAACCCGCGCATCAGCCGCCGTCCGCGATCACGCGTTGGACCAGGCGAATCACCTCGGGGCCGAGTTTCGCTGGAACGTACATTTTGGATCCACTAAAGGTACCATGGTGTCGATTTGCCGCGCCTCCACAAGCGGGAAGCGGGAGCCACGTCAGCCATGTCGGCCAGAACGCGCGTGCTGCACCTCGAAGACCACCTCACGGATTCCGACCTCGTGAGCGTGTGGCTGCACGAGGCCGGTCTCGACTGGGAAGTGGTGCGCGTCGACACGCGGGAGGCCTTCCTCTCTGCCCTCGAAAGCGACGAGTTCGACATCGTCCTGTCCGACTTCCAGCTGCCCGCCTTCAACGGCCACGAGGCCCTGACCGAGACGCGGGCCCGCCGGCCCGACCTCGCCTTCGTCTTCTTCACCGCGACTCTCGGCGAGGAGCGCGCGGTCGAAGCCCTCAAGGCGGGCGCCACCGATTTCGTGGCCAAGGAACGCCCGGACCGGCTCGTCCCGGCCCTGTTGCGCGCGGTGCGGGAAGCCGAGGAGCGGAAGGAACGCAAACGCCTCGAATCTCAGCTGCTCCAGTCCCAGAAGCTGGAAGCGGTCGGCCAGCTCGCCGCCGGCGTCGCCCATGATTTCAACAACCTGCTGAACGTGATCACGGGATACAGCGAGCTGCTCCTCCGATCTCTTCCCGCCCAGGGCACGGATCGCCAGCGCACGGAGCAGATTCGGCGCGCCGCCGACCGCGGGGCCGGCCTGACCCGCCAGCTCCTCGCCTTCAGCCGGCGGCAGGTCCTGGAGCCGCGGGTGCTGGACCTCAACGCGGCCCTGGCCGACGTCCAGTCCATGCTGGCGCGCCTCATCGGCGAGGACATCAAGATCGTGACCTCGTTCGATCCCGCCCTCGGCCGCGTCTTCGCCGATCCCGGCCAGATGGAGCAGGTGCTGGTGAATCTCGTCGTCAACGCGCGTGACGCGATGCCGTCGGGCGGGGCGCTCGTCCTGGAGACGTCGAACGCGGACCTCGACGGCAACTACGTGCGCACCCATCCCGGGTCGCGGGCCGGCACCTTCGTTCGCCTGGCCGTGAGCGACACCGGCCACGGGATGGACGAGGCCACCGCCTCACGCGTCTTCGAGCCCTTCTTCACGACCAAGCCGCGCGGGAAGGGGACCGGGCTGGGCCTGGCCATGGTACACGGGATCGTCCGGCAGAGCGGCGGACACGTGGACGTCTACAGCGAGCCCGGGCACGGGACCACCTTCAAGATCTACCTGCCGCGAGTCGACGCTTCCGACGAGAGGCCCTCCGACGAAGGCACGCGGGCCGAGGCCCGGGGGGGAACGGAGACCATCGTGCTGGTGGAGGACGAGGACGGGTTGCGCGCGCTGATTCGCGAGGTCCTCGAGGACGCCGGGTACCGGGTCGTCGAAGCGGCGGATCCCGAGCGAGGGCTCGCCGCGGTGCGGGCTCAGCCCAAGGGGATCGACCTCTTGATGACGGACGTCATCCTGCCCCAGATGCGCGGGAACGAGCTGGCGGACCGCGTGCGCAAGATCTCCCCGTCGGCCCGCGTGCTCTTCATGTCCGGCTACACGGACGAAGCGATCGGGCAACACGCGGTCCTGACTCCGGGAGCCCAGTTCCTCCAGAAGCCGTTCGCCCTCAGCGCGCTCCTGGCCAAGGTGCGGGCGGTGCTGGAAGCGCCGCCCGAGCCGCCGCCCGCCCTCTAGAGGCCCTCAGTCCTGCGGAGGACGGACGGGTGGTAGCGTCGCGACATCGGTGCCGCTGAACTCCACGATCGCGCGGTTGCCCTTGTACTCCATCTCGTCGTGGATGCCGATCTTCGAGGTGTAGTATCCGCGCGCCGTCCACGACTTCAGCTCCACGAAGAAGCGTTGGCCCACCATCTCCGGCTTGAGGGCCGCCGGCTGGCGCCGCTCCGCGGGTTCTTCCGTCGGGACGGCGCTCTCCACGAGGGGACGCGCGATACGCTCGAGCAGGGCCGTGCGCTCCGCGGGCGAGGTCTCCAGGAACGTCTTGCCCGAGGTCTCGCGGGCCAGCGCGTCGACGGTGGCGAGGCCGGCCTTCCAGCGCTCCTGGTCGGCCTTCAGTATCGGGATGGCGGGATCGTACTGGGCCAGGCGGCCGTCGATGTAACCGGCGACGCCCGCGGCGCGCGCCCCTCCGGAGTGGGAGTCCGCGGGGATGATCAACTCCACGAGCTCGTCGAGGAGGGCCATCTCCGTCGCGCTGAAGAACCGTCCGGCGGCCACCGAAGCCGCGGGACCGGCGCCGCTCGCCGCGGCGGCCTCCGCGAGGCCGCGGGGCAGCAGGGGCGTGGCCGCCGCCACCGCGGCCAGCTTGAGCGCATCGCGGCGGGTGACCGTCACAGGTTCCCCTTTCGCAGCTCGTCCGCGAGGTAATCACACGAGCGCCAGGCCAGGGCCATGATGGTCCAGGTCGGGTTCTGGCAGGACGCGCTCACGTGGCTGCTGCCGTCCACGACGAACAGGTTCTTCACGTCGTGCGATTGCTGGTGCTGGGTCAGCACGGACGTCTTGGGATCGTTGCCCATGCGCGCCGTGCCCAGCTCGTGGATCGACCAGCCCTCGGTGAGGATGTGCCGGTCGTGGTCCACGACCTCGATGCCGGCCTCTTCGAAGATCTCCTTCGCGGTGTTCGCCATGTCCGCGGCCATCTTCTTCTCGTTGTCGCCGAACTTGAAGTCGAAGCGCAGGACGGGGACGCCCCACTTGTCCTTGACCTCGGGGTCGATGCTGACCGCGTTCTCGTAGCGCGAGAGCACCTCGCCGAAGCCGCCCATGCCGACGGTCGCTCCCGCGTATTCGCGGACCATCTTCTTGTAGGAGGCTCCGAAGCCGGGCGCCTGCGAGGCGCCGGGGAACATGCCCGTGCCCGCGCTGCCCTCGAAGCCGTAGCCGCGCACGAAGTCCTTCTGCTTGTCCTTGAGGTTGCGGAAGCGGGGCACGTAGAACCCGCCCGGCCGTCCGTCGTCGAGCGTGCGCGGCTTGCCCACGAGGTCCTTCACGAACCCGTCCACGCCCGGGCCCATCACGTGCTCGCAGAAGTTGTGGCCGACATGCCCGCTGGAGTTGGCGATGCCGCTTGGATGCTGCGCGGACTTCGAGTTCAGCAGGAGCCGGGCCGATTCGAGGGTGGAGGCGCCCACCACCACGACCTTGGCCCGCGCCTCCAGGGCTTCGCCGGTGGCCGCGTCCACGAACGACACGCCGCGGGCCTTGCCCGTCGCGGGATCGACCGTCACCTCGCGCGCGACCGAGCCCGTGCGCACGATGAGGTGTCCCGTCTCCAGGGCCGGATAGATGAGGCCGGTGGGGGAGTCGAAGGCGGCGTGGATGTCGCAGCCGCCCGCGCGGCGGTTGCAGGCGCCGCGTCCGAAGCAGCGGCTGCGGAACTTGTTGTGCTTGAGGCCGTCGGTGGTCACGCCCGCGCGGTACGGCGTGAGGACCTTCCCGGACTTCGCCATGGACTGCCGCAGCATCACCTCGGCCGCGTTGAGCCGGGTGGCGCGCTGGAACTTGCTGTCGGGCAGATGGGCGAGACCTTCCGGGTGCCCGGAGATGCCGAGGTAGAGGTCCACCTTGTCGTAGTACGGCTCGATGTCCGCGTACGAGATCGGCCAGTCCTCGCCCCATCCGTCGTGGCTCTTGCCCTTGAAGTCGTAGTCGCTCAGGCGCAGCGCGAGCCGGCCCCAGATGTTCGTCTTCCCCCCCAGCACCCGCGCTCGCACCCAGGCGTAGTTCGTGCCCGTGTACGGGTGCTCCTTCTCGTTCACCAGGATGTTCTTCGAGTAGTCCGAGCCGTTCCAGCCCTGGACGTAGGACTGGACCGTCTTCCAGGGCGAGTCCTTCGGGGCGTAGGGCGGCTTGCGCAGCGCGTACTCCGCGCCGCGCAGGGCGTGCGACGTGTACGGCATGTCGCCGCGGCGGGGATGGTCGTAGGGCCACTCCAGCGACTTGAGCTCGGCGGTGGTGTCGAGCTGCCGGCCCGCTTCCAGGAGCAGCACGTCCAGCCCATGGGAGGTGAGCACGTGCGCGGCCATTCCGCCGGCGGCGCCCGATCCGACGACGATCGCGTCGTACGTTCGCTTCAGGTCCACGGCCTTCGGGAGCGGCGGGGGGACGCGGAGCAGCGTCATCGGAGTGGAGCGAAGTCTATCACTCGTTGACCGGGGTGGAGGACCGTTGTTATGGTCCTGTTCATCCATGCTTCGCGTCCTCGTCGTCGACGACGAGAAGAACATCCGATCGACGCTCGCCCTCGCCCTCGAGAGCGCGGGCTGCGCGGTCGGCCTGGCCGCCAACGCGGAATCGGCGCTGGCGCATGCTGCGCGGGAGGTCTTCGATCTCGCCCTCGTCGACCTGAAACTCGCCGAGAGCTCCGGCCTCGACCTCATCCCCAAGCTGGTGGCGGCCAGTCCGGGTCTCGACATCGTCGTCATCACCGCGTACGCGACGATCGATACGGCGGTGGAGGCGATGCGTCGCGGCGCCGTCGACTACCTGCCCAAGCCGTTCACGCCCGCCCAGATCCGGCACCTGGTGGAACGGACGGCGCAGCGGCGCGCCCTCGTGCGCCAGGCGCGCGACCTCGAAGGGCAACTCGCGGACGCGGTGCCGGAGCTCGAGCTGGCCACCCGCTCGGCCGCGCTCCAGGCCGCGCTCGACACGGTGCGCCGGGCCGCCGGCTCGGAGGCGGCGGTCCTGTTGCGCGGGGAGAACGGCACGGGCAAGGGCGTCCTCGCCCGCCTCCTCCACGCGAGCAGCCCGCGCGCGAACGGACCGTTCGTCGTCGTGCATGCCCCGACGCTCTCGGAAGAGCTGTTGGCCAGCGAGCTGTTCGGCCACGCCCGAGGCGCCTTCACGGGGGCGGTCAAGGACCAGCCCGGCAAGGTGGAAGCCGCGCACGGCGGCACGCTCTTCCTGGACGAGATCGCGGAGATCGCGCCCACCCTGCAGGCGAAGTTGCTGCGCTTCCTGCAGGACAAGCAGTTCGAGCGGGTGGGGGAAACGCAGACACGCCGCGCGGACGTCCGCGTCGTGTCCGCGACCAATCGCAACCTCGAGACGGACGTGGGGGCGGGACGTTTCCGCGAAGACCTTCTCTACCGGCTCAATGTGATCGAGGTGACTCGTCCACCATCGCCTGCATCCGCTCGCAATCTTCGCGCGCCAGGCGCGCCGGCCCGTGCCCGAGGTGTCGCCGGAGGCGGAGGCGGCGCTGCTGCGCTACGACTGGCCGGGCAACGTCCGCGAGCTGCGCAACGCAATGGAGCGCGCGGTGGTGCTCATGGACGGGAGGGTGCTCGACGCCTCCGCGCTGCCGCGGAAGGTGGCGGACGCCTCCGCGACCGGCCCCGCGCTCGGCGACGACGTCACCCTCGACGACGTCGAGCGCGAGCACATCCGCCGTGTCCTGCTGCGGGCGGGCAGCCTGGACGACGCGGCGCGCGTCCTCGGCA
The DNA here is from genome assembly GCA_003222295.1 of Acidobacteriota bacterium. Lineage (GTDB taxonomy): Bacteria > Acidobacteriota > Vicinamibacteria > Fen-336 > Fen-336 > AA29. The sequence continues at coordinate 8,915 of QHVP01000531.1, forward strand.
TCGACCCCTCGACCCTGTGGCGCAAGCGGAAGCGCTACGACATCTGAGCGCTCTCACGCTGTTCGGCCTGTTCGCCGTGACGGCAATGCTGGTGTGCTACGCCTTCGAGCATCGCAGCCCGTGGTTCGTGCTCGCGTTTGCCGCGTCCTGCGCGCTCGGCTCCGTCTACGGCTTCCTCCAGGGAGCATGGCCCTTCGGT